>JAZDGE010000273.1:0-5041 GCA_043807175.1 Acidobacteriota bacterium | reverse complement strand
CTGAAAGTACGCCGGCTCGGCCCGGCCCAGACGGGCGAGGACGAAGGAGGCCAGAACCTTGGCCGTCCAGCCGTCAACCTCGCCAATTCCCCAGCGCTCGCGCCGCAGGGCGCGGGAAAGATACGCGGCGGCGAGATCCTGCGCCCGCGCGTCCACCGCCGCGCCTGCCTTCGCGGCCTCGGCCAGCGCCCACAGGGCATGGGCCGTGAGCAGCTCGTTGCTCGCCGCGGCGCCCGGCCAGAAGCCATACCCGCCGTCGGGCCGCTGGCACGTGGCCAGCGCCGCGACCGCCTCCTCGATCACGGCCGCGAGGGGCCTGCCGTTTAACTCCTCGGGGGCGAGCCCGGCGCCCAGCCGGGCGGCGGCGGCGATGCCGAGCAGGCGGGAGGAGATCTGCTCGGCGCAGCCATGCGGGTACTCCAACAGCCACCGAAGCCCGCCGCCGGCCTCGGCAAAGACGCTGCTCGCGAGGGTCACGTCGAGCCCGCCGGCGGAGGGGAACACGTCGGCCGGGGGCTGCACCATCTCGGTGGCGCGGTCGGCGGTCGAGAAGAACGTCGCCACGGTCTCCGCCGGCGTGATCGGGAGCACGGCAAGCGGCACCTCGATCGCGTCGCGCTCGCCGCCGGCGCCAGCCGCCGCCGCCGTGAACTTCAGGTTGGCCGTGCCCGGCTCCAGGGCCACCAGTCCGAAGCCGACCTCGGCGGAGCCGCCCGCCGGCACACTGACCGTTCGCGTCGCCCCACCCCGCAACTGCAGCGGCCCGGCCCCGGCCAGCGCGAGCGTCACCTCGACCTCCTGCGCCGCCTTGGTTCGGTTGCGCACCACCACCCCCGCGCGCGCCCGGTCCTCCGGGCGCAGGAAGCGGGGCAGCGCGGGCTCGAGGCCGAGTGGCTTGGTCACCGTGAGCTCGCACTCGCTGGCGCCAAACTCCTGCTCGCCGGCGGTCGCGACCGCCATCAGCCGGTAGGTCGTGAGCGAGTCGGGGAGGGTGAACTCGATCGCCGCCTCGCCCCGCGCGTCGGTCGTGACCTCCCCCTGCCATACCGCGAGCGCGCGGAAGTCACGGCGGACCTGCTCGCCCGCCGCCTCGACACCACCGCCACCGCCGCGCCGGTCCCCTTTGGTCCCGAAGGAGCGCCGGCCGACGACGCGCGAGCGCGACTCCGCGGTGGTCACGCCGAGGCCCCGGCGCGCATAGAACGTCGCCAGCAGGTCAGGCGTGCGGTAGCCAGTGAGCTCCAACACCCCCGCATCCACCGCCCAGAGCGTGACCCCGGCGGCGCGCGGCCGGCCGTCGGCGCCGGCGACCTTGACTGTCGCCTGTGCCTTTTGCCCGGGCCGGTACTCAGCTTTGGCGGCCACGAGCTTCACGGCGAGTCGCGCCGCGGTCGGCGGCAGGGTGATCTCGCAGTAGCCCACCCGGTAGGCTGGCTTGCCGGGGTCGACGAGCTCGGGGTCCGCCGCCGCGGCGACTCGTCCGCGCAGCAGCACTACCGACACGAACACGTTGGGGGTGTACTCCGCGCGCAGCGGAATCTCCACCATCGGCATCGTGCCCGAGAGCTCCTCGACCCGGGCCTCGAGGACGCCGGCGCGCTCGACGGTGATGAGGGCCGTGCACTTCTCCCATGGCGACTTGACCAGCACCCGCGCGGTCTCCCCCGCCGTGTAGCTGGTCCGCTCGGGGAGGAGCTCGATCCGATTCTCGCGATCCATCCGCCAGGGCGTGAAGCCGGAGCCGAAGACGTAGAGCTCGGTGGAGGCGATCACCTCGTTGTCGCGCGAGTCGCGCGCCGTCGCCACCAAGGCGTACTCGCCGCCCTCGGCGAGGGCGAAGCTGGCGCTCGCTGGCTCGCCGCCGGTGACGACCTCCTCCGCCGCGACCCGGTCGATCACCGCCCGCGACTCGAAGACATAGCGCCCCGACACCTCCCGGCGGCGCACCGACTCCCAGTGCCGGCGCTGCAGCTCCACCTTCACCTTGACGCCGGGCAGCATGCCGCCGTCGGGCGCCAGCGCTACCACCCTCGCCTGCAGCCTGTCGCTGGCCTTGACGAAGAACGGCGGCCGCTCGACGCCAAGCGCGAATTCGCCCGGGAGCACGATCGCCCTGGCTCGCGCTGCCGACGACTGGCGGTCGATGTCGCTCACCTCGGCCTCGGCCTCGAGCGTGACCGGAAAGCCCTTCGCCGCCTCCACCCGCGGCACCTGCACGGCATACCGCCCGGCGCCGTCGAGCACCGCCTCGCCCTGGGCGACCACGTCCGGGGCAGGTTCGGAATCGTCGCTGGCAAAGGCGACGGGAGCGAGCTCCCAGCCGTCCCAGCGCGACCCGGGCGGCCGCCAGGAAGCGCGGGTGACCCGCACCACCCAGCGCACCGGCGCCGCGGCCATCGGCCCGCCCGCCAGCAGCTCGCCCGCAACCGTAGCGGTGAAGGGATCGCCGGCCACCAGCCGTTCAGGCGCCGCGACCCGCACCCGCAGCTTCGGGCGGCGAAACTCGGCCACTCGCAGATCCTGGCTCACGCCCCAGTCGGCGCCCTCGGGGAAGCGCCGCTTTCCCTCGTCGTAGGCGCCGCCGAGGAGCACCTCCCAGCCGCCGAGCGAAGCCGTCGCCGGCACCGCAAGCTCAATCTCGGCTGCGCCCCAGCGGTCAAGCGCGGCAGGCCGCACCGCCATGTCCTCGCCGCGCGAGTCCCGCACCACGAAGACCGCCTCGCGCTCGGTGAGGCGGCGCAGCTCGCGATCCCCCTGGCGGCGCAGCACTGCCTTGAGGTGAACCTTCTCGCCCGGGCGCACCACGCCGCGATCGGCCCACAGGTGGCCGATCACCGGGGCGTCCCGGGCGTAGTCCACCGGCAGATTGAACTCCCAGCCGCGGTGGCCCTCCCACCAGAGGGTGCGGGCATAGGCGAGGTCATCGCCGGCGCGGGCGGTGACCACGAAGGCATTGGCGAGGTTGATCTCGGCTGGCGTCCGGGCCAGACCCCGGGCGTCACTGGCGCCGCGCCAAAGCGTCTTGCCGGCCTCGTCCCACACCGTGATCGCGATGCCCGGCGCCGGCTGCGCGGTGGCGAGGCTCGTCACCCACACCAGCAGCCCCTCGTGCTGCGAGGCCTTGACCGAGAGGCCGAGCGAGGTGACCTGGGTAAGGGCGGTGCGAGGCAGGCGCAGGTAGTGCGCCTCGTCGGCGTCGTACTCGCTCCCTTCGAGCGCAGCCACGGCCTCGATCCGGCTCAGCACAACGCCGGGCCGGCCCGTGAGGGCGCGGTCAAGGTCGAGCGGGAGCAGGGTCGAGCGGTCCGCCGTCACGCCCGTCGGGCGGGGCTTGATCTCGCGCGCCGCGATCGCCTTTGCCTCCGGGCGCTGGCGGGCAGCCATCACGCCCGCGAGCTGCTCCTCGCTGACGCGCGTGTGGAGCTCGCGAATCGAGGTCACGTTGAGGGCCTTGAGCGGCAGTAGATGGGGACCATTCCACTCCACCACGCCGTCGCCCTCGACGAGGTAGAGCTGCGGGGTGCGGCGGGCGGTCCGCAGGCGGCCGCACCAGGGAAAGGCGAGCTCGCGGCCGAGGACGTCGATCGCCCCCGGCGCCAGGCAGAGCTCGTAGTCGCTGCCGCCCGCGAGGCCGAGCGGCCCGAGCCCCAGCTCGGGCGTCTCCCAGCTCCAGGTCCACTCCTGCGGGAAGGGCTGCACCTGCCGCCAGGTGGGCTCGCCGCTGGCGCGATAGGTCACATGCTCGGCGAGGTCGCGCCAGGCCACGGGCGAGGAGAACACCAGCTCGGCCGCCTCGGGGTCGAAGGCGCCCCCGGCCCGCGCCTGCCGGCCGCCGAGGCGAAGCGGCGCGAAGGGGTAGGGCGTGAGGAAGCGCGCCTCGGTCGCGGCCGAGACGGCATCTCCCTCCAGGCTCTTGACTCCGGCGGCGATGTCCACCTCCAGCCGGGCGCCGGTCGGCCAGCAGCCTGCCGGCTCGATGAGGAATACCTCCGGCCCATGCTTCGGATGGGGACGCAGCGAGCAGGCGACCTCGCCGGCCGGGGCGCCTTGGCTCTCGACGAGGAAGCGCCGCCAGGCCGCAAGCTCAAGCGGCGCCTCGCGTTCGAGCCGGGCGACCGCTGTGTCGGTCAGCAGCTCCTGCGCCCCCGCCAGCGGCCGCGGCGAGATGTGCACCTTGAGGTGCTCCGACAGCGATCCGGCATCCACCGGTTGGTTCCACGTCAGCGCCAGCATCTGGCCGCCGGCGAGAGGCTTGCCCTCTCCCTCCTGGCGCTCGCCGGCCCACTCGTGTTCCTCGCTCTCCTCGAGCTCCTCACCCTCCACTGCCAGGATCGTCACCATCGGGCGGGGAGTCATGAACCAGAAGCCGTGATCCCCTGCGAGGAGCCGCCCATCCACGCCTGCGAGTCCCGCGTGCACCGTCAACCTGTAGGTCGTGGCGCGGGGAAGTGGCGCCAGCGGCTCGCCGATCAGGGTGCTGGTTCCGGCCCACCGCCAGCGGGCCAGCAGCGGGGGCGCAATGGTGAGCCACTGCGGCGGGCGATTGAGGCTCTTTGCCTCACCGAGCGGGATGACGGGGGCGGAGAAGACGATCTGGATGCGCTCCTGCTCACCGCCAGCGAGCTCCCCCTGGGGCGACGCCGAGAGCACCTGCAGCTCGTCTGCCGCCGCCGCGACTGCCGGAGGGAGCACTGTCAGGCCTACCAGGACACCCGCACCAACGAGCCACCGGATCCCTGCGCGCATGGGTCGCCTCCCCGAGGTCATCATCAGGATAGCTCGGAGCGGTAGGCTTGGGACGCCGTGGAGCTGCACGCCAACTACACGTGATTGCGCAGCATCAGCTCCTTGGCGTGGGGGGCAAGGTAGGTCTGCAGTTGCAGATAGGTCACGTCGAAGAGACGAACATGGTGGCGGATGAGGGTGATCGGCACGATCAGCGGGATCAGGTTCCGGCGGTAGTCCTCGATGATCGCCAGCATCTCCTGGCGGGCCGCGGGGTCGAGGAGCTTCTTCAAGTAGCCGAGGATATGAAGGAGCA
>JAZDGE010000272.1:0-2236 GCA_043807175.1 Acidobacteriota bacterium | reverse complement strand
TGGAAGCGGTCGCGGCCGGCGCCCAGTGGCCGGCAGCGGCGTGGGACGAGGTTGAGCTCGCGGCGCCGGCCGGAGGCGCTGCCGGTCTGCCGAGCGCTCGCCTGCTCCTCGCCGCCGCCCGCCGGGCGCTCGCCGGGGAGTCGCCGGCCTCGCTTGCGGCCGGCTTTCACGCGACCTTTTGCCGGCTTGCGGTGGAGCTGACGGTGCGCGCGATCCCGGCGCAGATCAAGGTGGTGGCGCTCGGGGGCGGGTGCCTCGCCAACCGGCTGCTTCGCGCCGGCCTGGGCGCGGGCCTGCGGGAAGTCGGCCTGGCGCCGCTGCTGCCCGCGGCAGTGCCGCCGGGCGATGGCGGGTTGGCCTACGGACAGGTTGTGATTGGCGTCATGGCCGCGGCCCGCGGCGAGGCGCAGCATTTCCTCGGGGGGTGAGCGATGTGCCTGGCGGTACCCATGCGTCTGGTGGAGCGCAACGATCTGGTCGGGGTGGTCGAGCTGGAAGGGGTTCGCCGCGAGGTCTCCCTGATGCTCCAGGATGATGCCGCGCTCGGCGAGTACCTGCTCGTCCACGCCGGCTACGCGATCGGCAAGGTCGATGAGGAGGAAGCGCAGATCACGCTTGACCTGTTGCGCCAGCTCGCCACCGAGGGAGAAACGGCGCAATGGTGAGGCGCGACGCCTTCGCCGACCCGGTGGCGGTGGCGGCACTGGCCGAGCGGGTGTGCGCCGCGGCGGCGCCGCTGGCGCGGCAGGTCACCTTGATGGAGATCTGCGGCACTCACACCAACGCGATCGCCGCCGCCGGGTTGCGGCGGCTGCTCCCGCCGGCGGTGCGCCTGATCGCCGGACCGGGGTGTCCGGTGTGCGTCACGCCCGTCTCCTACGTCGACCACGCCGAGGCGCTTGCCCGCCAGCCAGGCATCATCGTGTGCACCTTCGGCGATCTCCTGCGCGTGCCTTCGAGCCATGGCAGCCTCGAGCGCGTGCGCGCCGAAGGCGGCGACGTGCGGGTCGTCTACTCGCCTCGCGACGCGCTTGCCTTCGCTCGCGAGAACCCGGCGCGCAAGGTGGTGTTTCTCGGCGTCGGCTTCGAGACCACGACGCCCACCGTGGCGGCCGCTCTCGCCGAGGCCGAGGCGCAGGGTATCGCCAATTTCCTCGTCCTTCCCGGCCACAAGGTGATGCCGCCGCCGCTGCGCGCGCTGGCTGCCGATCCCGCGGTCAAGGTCGACGGCCTGCTCTGCCCGGGCCATGTGTCGGTGATCACGGGCTGGAAGGCGTTCTCGTTCGTTCCCGAGGAGTTCGGCCGCGGCGCGGTGGTCGTCGGCTTCACCCCGACCGACGTGCTGCGCGGCGTGCTGGAGCTCGTCGAGCAGCAGGTGGCGGCCTGCCCGGCGGTGGTGAACCTCTACTCGCGGGTGGTGACGGCGGAAGGAAATCGCGCCGCCCAGGCGCTGGTCGACCGCTTCTTCGCGCCCGCCGACGCGGTGTGGCGTGGGCTCGGCGTGATCCCGGCCTCGGGGCTGGCGCTGCGGCCCGAGTGGGCGCACCGCGACGCCGGGCGCATCGAGGTGGAGCTGGGCGAGCCGGTCGAACCCGCCGGCTGCCGCTGCGGCGAGATCCTCAAGGGGACGATCGATCCCCCCGAGTGCCCCCTGTTCGCGACGGCGTGCACCCCCACCACGCCGGTCGGCGCGTGCATGGTGTCGAGCGAAGGGACCTGCTCGGCCTGGTACCGCCACGAGCGCTTCGCCGCCGGGAGGCCCTGACATGTCCGACTCGCGTCGTCCTGAGCCCCGAGCCCCGAGCCCCGAGCCCCGGGGCGGCCGGGCGAGAGACCGCATCCTGCTTGCCCACGGCGGTGGTGGCCGCCTTACGCACGAGCTGGTGCGCGGGACCTTTCTGCCTGCGCTCGCCAACCCGATGCTGGCGGCGCTCTCCGACTCGGCGATCCTGCCCGAGCTGCCACCCGGCCGCCCGGCGCTCACCACCGACGCCTTCGTCGTCGATCCGCCGGTGTTTCCCGGCGGTGACCTTGGCTATCTCTCGGTCTGCGGCACGGTCAACGACCTCGCGGTGGCGGGGGCGCGCCCGCTCTGGCTCACCTGGGCGCTGATCCTCGAGGAGGGGCTGGAGGCCGAGCTGCTGCAGGTCTTTGTCGAGGGCGCGGCGCGGGCGGCGCGGGAGGCGGGAGTGGCTATCGTCGCGGGCGACACCAAGGTGGTGCCGCGGGGCAAGGG
>JAZDGE010000271.1:0-3329 GCA_043807175.1 Acidobacteriota bacterium | reverse complement strand
GTATCTCGGTGTAGCCGAGGACGCCCGCGTTGTTGAGCAGCACCTCGAGCTGCTCCTTTTTCTCCTCGTCGACGATCAGCATGAGGAGCTTCACGGTGTCACTCCTTGACGCCCAGCGCCCGCAGAATCGAGATCGCCGGGCACCACCGAGAAAACGCCGACTGCAGCAGGTTCAGACCGACAAAGGCCGTGAAATAGTAGAAGCCGGGGTGCACCCAATGTCCTGCCGCCACCGAGGCCAGCACGAAGATCCCCGCGATTGCACGCAACCACTCGTTGATGTTCATCTCTTTCGTCTCCTTTGTGAAATCTCGTGTTTCTCGGGCCAACGCCTTCCACCGCGCCAGCTCGTGAACAACAGCCAATGGCCAATGGCCGATGGCCTATGGCCTATAGCCTGAAGCCTTTAGCCTAAAGCCCGCAGCTCAAACCGCCTTCGTTGCGCGACGACCGGTGGTCATTGGCGATTCGCCACCGACCCTGGTATTTGCTTCTAGCCATAGGCCATAGGCCATTGGCGATCGGCCGCCTCACTCACCCTCGACCTCTCGGGTGACTACCCGCTCCACGCCTGCCGTCTTGAGGTACATGTAATAGAGCAGGGGTATCACGACCAGCGTCAGCGCCGTTGCCACCACCACCCCCGAGATCAGGGCGACTGCCAGGCCCTGGAAGATCGGATCGAGCAAGATCACCACTCCGCCGACCACGAGCGCCGCCGCGGTGAGTGCGATCGGCCGGAAGCGCACCGCACCCGCCTTGACCACCGCGTCCTCGAGCCGCTCGCCCGCCTCCAGCTCGAGGTTGATGAAGTCGACGAGCAGGATCGAGTTACGAACGATGATGCCGGCCAGGGCGATGAAACCGATCATCGAGGTGGCGGTGAAGAACACCCCACCGAACCCGTGAGCCGGGAGGATGCCGATAAGCGTGAGTGGGATCGGCGCCATGATGATGAGCGGTGTCACGAAGGAGCGGAACCAGCCGACCACCAGCAGATAGATCAGCACCAGCACGACGGCGAAGGCCACGCCCATGTCGCGAAAGACCTCGTAGGTGATGTGCCATTCGCCGTCCCACTTGAGAGCGTAGCGGGTGCCGTCCGCCGGCAGGTGAGTGGAGAGGACCTCAAGCGGCCGGCGATCGGGTCCGGTCAGCGCGTTGATACGATGTCTCATCGCCAGGATACCGTAGACCGGCGCCTCCTCGGCGCCCGCCATCTCGGCCACGACGTAGGTCACGGGACGAAGGTTCTTGTGGTAGATCAACTGCTCGCGGGAGAGCCGTCTCACCGTCACGAGCTCGCTCAAGGGAACGAGCCGGCCTCCATCGCCGTGAACCGAGGTGGCGAGCAGGCCGTCGATGCTCGAGCGCTGCGCCCGATCGAGGCGCAGCACCAGCGGCACCGGCACGCGTGCGGCCTCGTCGTGAAGCAGCCCCACCTCCGCCCCGGCCAGGGCCACCCGCAGGGTGCGGGCAATAACCTCGGGAGTGACTCCCGAGCGTGACGCCTTCTCGCGGTCGATGTCGATCTCGAGCCTGGGCCCGGGGTCCTCGACGTACCAGTCGACATCCACAATGCCCGGCGTGGTCTCGAAGATCTCGCGCACCTGCCGCGCCAGGCGAATGCGTTGATCGGGATCCGGACCGTAGATCTCCGCCACCATGGTCGACAGCACTGGCGGTCCCGGCGGCACCTCGGTCACCTTCAGGTTCGCCCCGGTCCGCCTGGCCACCGGCGCCAGCAGCTCACGCAGCTCCTTGCCCAGCGGGTGGGAGGCGCGATCGCGGTCATGTTTTGGCAGCAGGTTCACCTGGAGATCGGCCACGAGCGGGCCCGAGCGCAGGAAGTAGTGGCGAACCAGCCCGTTGAAGTTGAAGGGAGCAGAGGTGCCGGCGTAGATTTGGACGTCGGTCACCTCGGGAAGACTGCGCGCCACGCTGGCGAGCTCGCGCGCCGCCGCCGCTGTCTGCTCCAGCGTGCTGCCCTCCGGCATGTCGATCACGACCTGAACCTCGCTCTTGTTGTCGTAGGGAAGCATCTTGACGGTCACGGCCTTGATCAGCACCAGGCCGACCGAGAGCAGCAGCAACAGCGCCACCCCGCCGAGCAGCGCCCAGCGCCGCCAGGCCTGCGCCAGCAGGGGCGCGAACAGCCGCGCGTAGAACCGGTGAATTCGGCTCTCGTCGGGGGTCTCCTGCTCCGGGCTCGCCTCGGCACCGAGCCTCGCGTGCTCCTCCGCGTACTTGCGGAAGAGCCGGAAGGTTAGCCAGGGCGATACCACGAACGCCACGATCAACGAGAACAGCATCGCGGCCGAGGCGTTGATCGGGATCGGCCGCATGTAGGGGCCCATCAGGCCGGAGACGAAGGCCAGTGGCAGCAGCGCCGCGACCACCGCGAAGGTGGCCAGGATGGTCGGGTTCCCGACCTCGTCGACCGCGAAGAAGGTGGCATTGCGCGGCGGCCCCCAGCCCAGCTCGTAGTGGCGGTGGATGTTCTCGACCACCACGATGGCGTCGTCGACGAGGATGCCGATCGCGAAGATGAGGGCAAACAGTGTGACCCGGTTGAGCGTGTAGCCAAAGAGATACGACGATGCCAGCGTGAGCGCCAGTGTCATCGGCACGGCCACCGCCACCACGACCGCCTCGCGGCGGCCGAGCGCGAAGGCCATCAGAATCACCACCGAGAGAGTCGCCAGGCCCATGTGGAAGATCAGCTCGGAGGACTTCTCGTTGGCAGTGAAACCATAGTCCCGGGTCTTGGTGATCTCGACATTGGCCGGTACCACCGGCCCCTTCAGCGAGGCGAGCAGGGCGTCGAGCTCGCGCACGAGCTCGACCGCGTTGGTGCCTGGCTTCTTGGCCACCGCGACGGTCACCGCCGGGGCGTCGAGTGAGGCCGGCAGACCCCGCGCTGCAGCCGCTGCGCCGGAGGTCATCCAGGCATACTGCACTGGCTCCTCAGGCCCATCCAGGACAGTTGCCACCTCGGCCAGGTGAACGGGGCGGCCGCCATAGACTGCAACCACGGCCCGGCCGACCTCGGCGGCCGAGCGGAAGAACGAGCCCACCTCGACCTCGGTCTCGACATTCGCCGACGAGAAGCTGCCGGCAGGCAGCCGCCAGTTGAGCGCGGCCAGCGCCTGATAGGCCTGCAGCGTCGAGACCTGGTGGGAGGCCAGGCGCTCGCGGTCGAAAGTGACCCGTACCACCCGGCGCTGGCCGCCGAGCACCCACACCTGGGCGACCCGCGGGTGGCGGGTGAGCTCCGATTTGAGCTCCTCCGCCACCTGGCGCAATTGCACCGGTGTGGTCTGACTCGA
>JAZDGE010000270.1:0-9095 GCA_043807175.1 Acidobacteriota bacterium | reverse complement strand
CAGCAACTGAAATACGCCGCGATGGGAGCAGCCGGCGCACAGCACCGGCGGGCGGCCGGGAAGCGCCGGCTTCGGCAGGTCAGGAATCTCGATCGGCGCCTGGTCGGTCGCGAGGCCAGCCGCGGCAGCGGCCCGCCGAACCACGCTCGGGTCCAGCTCGCCACAGAGCGGGAAGATCGACTTCCCTTCGCAGGCGATGCCGAGCAGGCGGATCTTCTCCTCGATGACGGGGTCGAGCTCCTCCAGCACCACGAGGCGCTCGACGCCGGCGGCGAAGTCCTGCACCAACCGCTCGGCCAGCGGGTGAACCACACCGAGCTTGAGGATCGAGGCGGTGGGGAAGACCTCGCGGGCGTACTGGTAGGCAACGCCGGAGGTGACGATGCCGAGCGACCGCTCTCGCCACTCGACACGGTTGAGCGGGGTGGTCTCGGCCCAGGCCGAGATCGCGCGCATCCGTGCCTCGACGATTGGATGGCGAGCGCGGGCGTTGGCCGGCACCATCACGTACTTGGCGGCGTTGCGGGGGAACTTGCTCCGCCGGGGCGCGACCTCGCACCGCTCCCCGAGCTCGACGGGCGTGGCCGAGTGGTTGATCCGCGTCGTCGTGCGTAGCAGCACCGGGGTGTCGAACTGCTCCGAGAGATCGAATGCAGCAATCGCGAAGTCCTTGGCCTCCTGTGAGTCGGCCGGATCGAGGCAGGGCACGCGGGCGAAAGCCGCGTAGCGGCGGTTGTCCTGCTCATTTTGCGAGGAGTGCATCGCCGGGTCGTCGGCGGAGACGATGACGAGGCCAGCCTCGGCGCCGGTGTACGAGGTGTAGAAGAACGAGTCCGCCGCCACGTTGAGCCCGACATGCTTCATTGCCGCGAGCGCCCGGCGCCCTGCGATGGCGGCGCCCGCCGCGACGTCGAGGGCGACCTTCTCATTGCTTGACCACTCGCAGTAGACGTGGGGGAAACGCGCCAGCTCCTCGAGGAGCTCGGTGGAGGGCGTGCCCGGATACGCGGCGGCGACCCGCACACCGGCTTCCCAGGCGCCACGAGCGATCGCCTCATTGCCCGAGAGGATTCGTTTCATGAGCCCGTCTCCGTTACAAAAAGAGGCCCCCCGGGGGGGCGGTGGGGACCGGATGTCGGATGGCTTGGGGGGGAGATCCAACGGCGGTACCCTGCGGGGCGCCCCACCGGGGAGATTTCCATTCAACTGCTGGTCTTCGTCATCTCCACAAGCGAGAATCGTGAAGACCTTCACAAAATCAAGCTAACACCTTCACGCCCCGGTTGCAAGTGTCAAGAGGGGCTCGGAGCCTGTCGGAGAAATCGAGTGCGACCCGCGCCATTTCTCCCGCAGGCTCCCGGGGTGGTTGTGCCGCTGGCGAGGGGACCCTACAATCAGGCGACGGAGAGAGCCATGCCGCGAACCTTGGAAGGTGTTCTGGATGCGACTGGGGCCCGTTTCGGCCTCGTGGTCAGCCGTTTCAACGAGCTCCTCACCGGCCGCCTGCTGGAAGGAGCGCTTGACTGCCTGCTCCGGCACGGGGCGCGCGATGAGGACCTGGTGGTGGTGAAGGTGCCGGGCGCCTGGGAGCTGCCGCTGGTGAGCGAGCGCCTCGCCGCCTCCGGCAAGTTCGAGGCGGTGATCGCGCTCGGCGTGCTGATTCGCGGCGCGACGCCGCACTTCGAGGTGATCGCCGCCGAGGTCGCCAAGGGGCTGGCGCAGGTCGCGCTCCAGCGCGGCGTGCCGGTGTCCTTCGGCGTGCTCACCACCGACACCCTCGAGCAGGCGCTCGAACGCGCCGGCACGAAGGCCGGCAACAAGGGGTGGCAGGCCGCCCAGGCAGCGATCGAGATGGTCCAGCTCTACCGCCGCCTCCAGGAGTAAGCGATGGGAGTGCGGCGGCGTGGGCGCGAGCTGGCCCTCCAGATCCTCTATCAGAATGAGCTGGCGGGGACCGATGTCGAGCAGATCTTCGCGTCGTTCGACGAGCTGGCCGAGGCGCCCGAGATCGCGCGCGAGTTCGCCATCAACCTGGTGCGCGGCGTGGTCGAACGGCGGGAGCAGATCGACGGCCATCTCGGTGGGCAGGCCGATCACTGGCGCCTCGTGAGGATGGCCGCGGTGGACCGCAACATCTTGCGGCTCGCTCTCTTTGAGCTGCTGTTCGAGCCTGACACGCCGCCGGCGGTGGTGATCGACGAGGCGGTCGAGATCGCAAAACGCTTTGGCAGCGAGCGTTCGAGCAAGTTCGTCAACGGTGTGCTTGACGGCTTCATCCATCGCGAAGCGGCCGGCGGCGGCACGTGATGCGACGCCTTTGGGTCCTTCTCCTCGTGGTTTCCAGCCGGCTCTCAGGTGCGGACGAGGCCCAAATCTTGCTGCCGCGAGAGCTCGCGGCCGGCCTGGGAGCTGGCCCTCAAGCCGGGGCGACCGTCAGCGCCGAGCCTGGTGGGGATGGCTTGCTGGTCAGCGTGAGTCAGGCGCTGCGCGCGCTGGAGACGGCGCCGGGGTACCCGCTGGCGGATGCGGCTGCCTGTGGTGATCCGAGCGCGCTCGAGGTGCCAGCCGGTTTCCAGACGCCTGCTGAGCTTGCCTCGCTGCGGTCGGGTTCGTCCTACGCATACGACGTGCTGGTTGGGGTGGTCCGTTTTGTCTCGTTGCGGGTGGTGGCGGCGCCCGAGGATCGCGGTCCCCAGGATGCCGAGTCGGTACTGCGGCGGGGGCTGGGAAGGTGCTCGGGCCGCACCAACCTGGCAGTGGGCCTGCTGCGATCGCTGGGCATTCCGGCGCGTGGTGTGCACGGCGTCGTCGTCGGGGAGGCGGGGGCGCAGTGGCACCGGTGGGGTGAGGCGTGGCTTGGCGCCCTGGGCTGGATGCCGTTCGATCCCGGCACCGCGGTGGGCGCGGTCAGCGTGCGCTACCTGCCCTTGAGCGGGGCGGGGTCTCGCCGCTCCCTGGATGGAGTCAGACTGCTGGGGCTGGACGAGAATGGCTATCTCGGGCTGCCGGTTCGCGACGGACTGCGGGTGCTGCCAGCGCATGGCGTGGCGGTCCGGTTCGTGGCGCCGGATGGTGGCCGGCAGCTCGTGGCAACGCTGCGCGGCCCGGGTGGCTGGCTTCTCGCCCGGCGCAGCGCTGGCGAGGTGAGCTTTTCCAGATTGCTACCCGGGCGCTACTCGCTCGCGTGGTCCGAGGACGGCTGCAGTTGGTCGGTGGGCGAGGTCGACCTCGGCGGCGCCAGCGAGCTGAGCCTCGATCTCGGCCGGTTCGACCGGGCTCGGCGCATCAAGCCCGGGCGGGAACCGGAGCTCGCTGGCGGGTTCTCACCAGGGAGTGGGCCGGTAGAACATCCGGGCGTTCGCCCGGGGGCGCCTTCAGGCTGCCGGGCGAGGTCTCAAACATGAAAGCGATCATCGGGCGTTTTGCGGATCTGGGGCTTCGCGAGCTATTTCGGCTTCTCGGCTCGGCCGGCGTGACCGGCGTGCTCGAGGTCGACTGCGGGGACGGCAAGGTCAGCCTGCCGGTGCAGCAGGGGTATGTCCAGGGTGAAGCTGGCGCGGTTCTCGTGCAGGCGCTGGCCAACCGCACGGGCGCGTTCTCCTTCCAGCCCCAGGAAGTCGCCTCGAGCGGCGAGTGGCGTTCGCTCGAGGAGTTTGCGGGTCGGGTCGAGGAGCTTGCAGTCGAAGGCGCTCGCGGCGGAGCGGGGGCAGCCGACGCGAGCGAGGCCGAGGCCACCGACCCACTGGCCGAGCTCCGCACCTCACTCTCGGAAGTGCCGCTACGACTGGAGGGGGCTCGAGTGCTGGTCTTTACGGCCGATCCCCGTCCCTACCGAACGCTGGCCTCCCAGTGGCGGGACCGCGGCTGGGAGGTCCAGGTCTGCAGTGAGCCGAGCTGGCCGGCCGATGCGATCGCAGGTATCGTGCTGCTGCACCTGCCATCCTCGGCGACGCTTGCGGGGCAGGGGGAGCTGTGGCTGGACCTCGTTCGCCAGGCGGTGCGGCAGCAGCCGCCGATCCCGGTGGTGTGGGTGGGCGGCCTGGCCGACCCCTGGCTGCGCCACCAGGCAATCCTGGCGGGCGCCGACTTCCTTCTTCCCGCCCCGGCGGGTGAGGTCGGCGAGACCGCCCGCTGGTTTCGCGAGGAGCTGACGCTGCTGTCCGAGCGCCTTCTCTCGCGTCGCGGCTCGGGAGCGGATCGCGAGGCCAACGCCTTTCGGGAGTTCTTTCTCGCGCTGCACGCCGACGCCGCACCCGCGGACGTCCGAGCCTCGCTGCTGCGATTTGCCGGGTCGTTTTTTGGCCGCGGCGTGCTGATGGCCGCCCGCGACGCCAACTTCGAGCTGCTCGGGACCTACGGCTTGCCCAGCTCGTCGCGCGTGCGTCTGCCGCGCGGCCTCACGGTGCTCGAGGAGATCGTCGCCAGCCGTCAGGCCGTCGAGCTGCGCGAGCGCCCGGCAGGGGCGCTGAAGGCGTTGGCCGCGGCGCTCGGGGTCGCCTCGGGGTTCCGGGATGCCGAGGTGTTCCCACTCCTCTCAGGCGGCCGCTGCGTCGCCCTGTTCCTCGGGGATGGCCGGCAACGCCAGGTCGAGGCGACCACCAGTCTCGCGACCCTATTGGCCCGCTCCGGCGCCCTGCTTGGTCTCTGAGACGCTGGCGCAGAAAGTCCACCCGCTCCTGGACCCGCCAGTCCGTCCCGGGAAGCCGCAGTAGCTCGCCGCGCTGCCGGCCGGTGGTGTTACTCTGAGCCCGATGAACCCCATCATCGCCGAGATCGCGCGACGGGGGAGGATCAGCTTCGCGGAGTTCATGGAGCTGGCGCTCTACCACCCACAGCACGGCTACTACACCAGGCCGCGTGCCGGCGCGGGGCCGGCGGGTGCGCATGGTGACTTCCTTACCGCGCCCACGGCGGCGCCGCTATTCGCCGCCACGCTGGCGCGGCTCGTCGGCGCCCTCGCGCTCGAGCTCGGCGAGGCAGTGACGTTCGCCGAGCTGGGCGCCGGCGAAGGCTTCCTGCTCGCGCGACTGGGCTGGGCGCGGGGCGAAAAGCGGCGCCAGACGCTGGGGAGGATCGTCGCGATCGAGGCCGCCCCCTGGGCCCGCGAGCGGGTTGGCGAGCGTGTCCCCGGCGTCGAGGTGGCAGGCCGGTTGGCCGATCTCCCGCGGCCTCACGGCGCGGTGGTGCTGTTCGCCTCCGAGCTTTACGACGCCTTGCCGTGCCACCGGGTCACCATGCGGCGCCGTGGGGAGATGCTCGAGCTCGCGGAGCTCTTCGTCGAGGCCGGTGAGGGGGAGGCGCTGCGCTGGGCGCTGGGGCCCCCGGGCAGCCCGTCGCTCGAGGCCTACCTGGCCGGCCATGGGGTGACCCTGGAGGAGGATCAGGTCGCCGAGCTGCGGCCGGAGGTCTCCTCGCTCCACGCCGAGCACCTGGCGTGGTGCAGCAAGAACGCACTCGCCATCATCGTCGACTATGGCTACCCGGCCCGCCAACTGTACAACCCGCGGGGGCGGCGCGCGGGCAGCGTGGCCGGCTACTGGCGCCACGAGCTCATCACCGATGTTCTCCAACAGCCGGGCGAGATCGACATCACCGCCCATCTCAACTTCGATGATCTTGAGACGGCGGCGGCCAGGGTGGGCTGGGAGCGCGGCGAGCTGCGGCCACTTGGGGCGTTTCTTGCCCTTCACGGCGCGCTGAGCGAGCTCGAAGCGACGCCCGATGGCGAGGCGCCGCTAACGGCCCAGCAGTGGGCCGATCTGGCCGCCGCCAAGCGCCTCCTGCTCCCTGCGGGCATGGGCGCCGACCTCAAGGTGTTGGTGCAAGGGAGGGGCGGCGCCTGGCACGCCTACCGCGGGCTGGCAACCCCGCCCCCACTGGGAGCTTAGAAAAGCCATGACACGCGTTATCCTCGGATTGCTCGCGGCGCTGGTTCTGGTGGCGGCGATGGTTCAGGCCTCGGAGCGCAAGAAGATCGAGGCGTTGCCGGAGGAGTGGCGGCGCTGGCTCGAGGAGGAGGTCTACCCGCTGATCTCGCTGGAGCAGCGCAAGGCGTTCCTGGAGCTCGAGACCGACGAGCAGCGCAAGGTCCTTGCCGATCGCCTGTGGGAGATCTGGGCCGCCGAGACCGGCATCGGCCCGGCGTTTCGCTCGCTCTATGAGGATCGCGTCCAGGAGTGTCGCGGCGAGTTCGGCAACACCACCGAGGATCGTGCGCGCGTGTTTCTCCTCCATGGGCCGCCCGATGTGCGCAAAAAGATCGACTGCGACGAGGTGTTTCACCCCCTCGAGTTCTGGCTGTGGGGGAGGATCGAGGGCCTGGGCCAGGACGTGGCGGTGATCTTCTACCGGCCCTACGGGGTCGGGAAATACCGCCTCTGGGATCCCTACGAGACCCGCAATGTGCTCTACAACACGAGCGGGCGCATGGCGCTGGCCGGGCGCTCCGGGAGCCTCATCGACCGTCCCGAGTGGCACTGCGGCGACGCCCAGGAGATTCTCCGCTGGCTGGCGGTGGCCGAGGCCTGGATGCGTGACCTCAAGGCGCGCGCCTCGATGGAGCACCGCGAGGTGCCGGGAAGCGCCGGCCCGGAGTCGGCGACCACCCGCTTCTTGCAGTTTTCGACCGTGGTGCCGAAGGGGTCACAGCCGCTCGATTTCGAGCTCACCCACGCGGTCGGCGGCCGGCGTGGCGGCAAGCTGCTGGTTTCCTTTTCGACCGCCGTGGCGCGCGAGGGTCTCGCTACCGCAAAGGTCGGTGACATGGAGGTTGTCCAGCTCGATGTGACTGGCGAGATCTCTCGCGAGGGGACGATGGCCGATCGCTTTCGCTATGCCTTTACCTTTTCGGCCGAGTCCAAGAGCCTGCCGATCGCCGTCGAGCGCGAGGTCCGACCCGGCCGCTACCGGCTGCGCCTGAAGGTGGCTGACTCAAACTCCACCCATGCCGGCCTGCGGGAGGCGGACTTTGAGGTCGCAGCGCCCGAGATCGCTGCCGCGCCAACCCCTGATGCCGGGGGTGAGGCGGTGGTGGAGCGGGTGGTGGCTGCCAAGGAAGCCACGCTCGCGTTGCAGGGGCCCGAGGGAGAGGGGATCGCCGGGGTCCAGCGCTTCACCGCCCTTGTGGGGCCCAAGGTGGCGAAGGTGGAGTTCTCACTCGATGGCCGGCCGGTGCTGACCAAGAACCGCCCGCCCTTCGAGGTCGAGCTCGACCTCGGACCGCTGCCGCGCCTCGCCTCGGTGGTGGTGGTGGCCCTCGACGGCGCCGGCCACGAGCTCGATCGCAAGCAACTCGATGTCAACGTGGGCCGCGAGCGCTTCATGATCCGGCTGCAGCCGGTCGGCAAGGCAGATGTCGCGGATGGCAAGGTGCGCGCCTCGGCGAGCGTGAACGTGCCCTCTGACCGCAAGCTGGCGCGGGTGGAGCTCTACTGGGGCGAGCAGTTGCTCCAGACCATCTTCCAGCCGCCCTTCGAGGCCTGGCTGGCCCTCGACGACCCGCAGGCAGTGGGCTACCTGCGCGCCCTCGCCGTGCTCGAGGACGGCGGGCAGGCGGAGGACGTGCAGTTCGTCAATGCGCCCCAGTTCGTCTCGGGCGTTCAGGTGACCTCGGTCCATGTGCCGGTGGTCGTGCTCGACAAGGACAAGAAGCCAGTCGTGGGCCTGGCACAGGAGGACTTCGAGATCGTCGAGGACGGCGTTTCTCAGGTGGTCACGCACTTCTCGCTGCAGCAGGAGCTGCCGGTGCGCCTGGGCCTCGAAATCGACACGTCGGGATCAATGGAGAAGACGCTCGGCGAGGTGCAACGGGTCGTGCTCGGCTTCCTCAGGGACCTGCTGCGGCCGCGCGATCGCGCCTTTATCCTCGCGTTTTCCGACCGCCCGGCGGTGCTTGAGAGCTTTTCCGAGGACTTCGAAGCCCTTGGCCGCGCCCTCATCGCGCTCCGTGCCGACCGCGCGACCGCCTTCTACGACGCGATGATTCACGGCCTCTTCCAGTTTTCGGGCGTGCGCGGGCGCAAGGCGCTGATCGTCCTCACCGACGGCGACGACAACGCCTCCCGCGCCAACTTCGACAAGACCCTGGACTACGCGCAGCGCTCCGGTGTGTGCGTCTACACGATCGGCATCGACCTTCCGCTCACCCAGGTCAGGATTCGCTCCCAGCTCTCTCGGCTCGCGCGCACCACCGGAGGCGAGGCGTTTTTCCTCGCCCGTGACGCCTCGCTCGACAAGGTGTACAGCCAGATCGACCGCGAGCTGCGGTCGCAGTACCTCATCGTCTACACCTCGAGCTCGACCGCGCCGGTGGATGTCTTCCGCAAGGTCACGGTCAAGGTCCGCCGCCCGGATGTCGAGGTGCGCACGATCGCCGGCTACTACCCGGGCGGATAGGGAAAGACCGGGGTCCGGGGTCCGTCCCCCCTACCCCTCCAGGTCTTGTCTATCGCACCGGCGGTCCGAATTTTCTCGAAAACGTGCGGGGTGAAAGAGGTCCATGTCCACGACCAAGTCCAGGTCCAGGCAACCCCGGGAGCCGGCGCGAGCGCCGATGGCCAGGATCCCTGGCTCCATCCCCTCAGGTTGCAGTGCAATGCCTGAAGCGCTACAAGCCGGCTGGGGCCGCGGTGGCGAGCGCGGTCAGCGCGTTCACCCAGATCGGGTCGAGCTGGGTTCCGGAGCGCTCCGCGAGCCACGCGAGGGGAGACTGACGGCTCGCGTGGGGACGCGCCGCCCAGGCAGTGTGGAGCGTGTCAAAAGCATCTGCGACACGCACCAGGCGGCTGGCGGCATGGGGCCGCCGGGGCCGCTGCAGGCGCGGAAACCCGGTGCCGTTGAAGCCAAGATGGTGCTCGAAGGCGACGATGAATGTGAGCGCCGGCAGTTGGGGGCTCGAAAGCAAGGCGGCCAGGCCTTCCGCCGGGTGGTCGAGGATGAGCTCGAGCTCCTCCTCGTCATCGCTCCGCAGGTCGCGAGCGCGCAGATCGGGCGTCCAGAAGAGCTTGCCGGCGTCGTGGAGCAGCGCCGCGAGGCCCACTTCGATGCAACTCGGGCGGCCAGCCCCGGCGAGGCGAGCGAGCCCCTCGGCGAGCACG
>JAZDGE010000269.1:0-11408 GCA_043807175.1 Acidobacteriota bacterium | reverse complement strand
GGCGTATCACCTGCCGATACGCCTCGGTCGCGCGCCTTGCGGGCGCAGCGCATCGGCGTTCTCGGTACGTCACCGTATTTCCGGTCGGGAGTACTAAGCCACGAGCGACACAGGCGTTCTTGAACACAAAGTCGAGCGAGGATCGAGTACGGCCCGAGATGGCGTGCACTCGGCGCTTGCAAGACGACAAGCGGTGAGAAATGCAAACTGGTCCTACCTCGGAACACCGGGGCCTCGCAGGAGTAGCTCACGCACGGTCATCACCTTGAGCGGGAGATCGTCGCGTTTCATCAGAGCGCCGAAGTGCTTGAGATCGCCGGTGACGAGCGCGTCGGCCTTGGCGCCGCGCGCGCTGGCCAAGACCGCAGCCTCCTTCTCTTCGACCAGGACCATCGCCCATTCGGCGTACTCCGGCGCTTCCGCCACCATCGCGACCCAGCGAAGTTTGGGTTCCAGGCGGGCAAGCGCCTCAGGCGCCTTTCGTTTGAGATTGGTCGTCGCCTCGACCAGGCAGTATGAACTCGTGACCAGCTCAATCCTGGCAGTTGCGGCCAGCTCCCAAAGCAGCTCGAACGATGCACCGCCGATCGCCGAGGAGAAGAGTACGTTGGCGTCGAGAAAGGCCCTCACGAGCGCCAGCGCTCCCTCGCTTCGGCAAGCTCGTTCTCGGTCATTTCGGCCGCCCGCGCGAACTCGCGGATCCTCTCGCCGGAGTAGAGCTCGACCGGCACCAACACGGCCGGATCGAGAATGACACGGCCACCCTCGATGCGGACGACGAGTGTGTCGCCTGCCCGCAGGCCGGCGGCCTTCCGAATCTCGGCCGGGAGGGTAATCTGGCCTCTGCTCGTGAGTTGGGTGATCGTCCTCATAGTTTCAGTATTGCAGCGTTGCTGCATTGCCGCAAGAGCTTCGGTTCGACGAGCAACTCTGGAGCTGCGCATTCACTCGGAGGTCTCCAACGGCGAGGCACGTCAAGAAAACGGCCCGCGCGTGGCGGGCCGTTTCTCCTCAAGCGACGAGGCGGATTTCGGCAATCGCCTGGCTTCAGGGGATGGTTTCGATCGTCTCCAGAATGTGGATGTCGCGCTTCTTGAGCTCCGCGATGAACTGGCCGTAAAGCGGTCCGTAGATGCAGTCCTCGGGCGGCACGATCCCCCGCTCCTTGATCAGCCCCTTGCCGATCATCACCGCGCCGATCGCGGCCGGGAAGCCGGTGACCCGGCCCATCGACGAGATGTTGTTGGTAGTGTCGGCCTCGTCCCACATGTGGTAGGAGATCTTCGTCCGCTTGCCGTTCTTGACCCCGGTGACCGTGCAGTACATGACGCAGACATCGGTGTCGCCGGGCTGCGGGCGCAGGCGCGGCTCGATGAGCGCGAGCAGGACGTCGCGGGGAATCACCTTGACGCCGTTCACCTCGACCGGATCGAGCGAGAGCAAGCCGCACTCCTTGAGCGTCTCGACCCCGCCCCAGTGGCCCGGCCAACGGACTGTCTTCTCGGAGAAATCCTTGAGCTCCGGGCGGGTGTAGATGAAGCTCGGCATGCCGGGGGTGACCGCGCACTCCAGCATCTCGTCCTTGCCCAGCTTGTCGAAGTGGAAGGCCTCGCGATCGGTCGCCGAGTCGACCTCGACCTTTTGGCCGTTCTTGAGCACGAAGAGCTTGACGTTGTACTCGCGCAGGACATGCCAGAACGCCCAGGTGATCATGTAGCGCAGCGGCTTGCCGGCCGCCGCCGCCTTGGCGGGAATGCCGCCGACGCGGGCGATCACCGACTCCACCTGGTCGAGCTTGCGAATCCCCTCCCCGCTGGTGATGTTCGAGAGCCCAGGAGCGAAGCCGATCCCATCCATGAAGGTGACGTTGTTCTCGATCGCCTTCTCGTGCAGCCAGTCGCCGTACTGATCGAGGGTGAGCCCGGGCGGGAGCTGCAGCCCCTCGAGCTCGTAGAGGTCGGGCCGCCGGTGGTACTCCTCGAGCATGTCGACGATGTGCAGGCCGGCCTCGATCGCTGACTGCACCACCGTGTAGCTGGTCCGGCGGTCGGGCAAGGTCGAGACGCCGACGTCGTACTGCTTCATGAGCGCCTTCGTCGCCTCGCGGTCGGCGATGTCGAGGATATGGAGCACGATCTTCGGGCTCCCCACCCATTTCTGGACCGCCTCCAGGGCGTCCCTGCGCCGGGCCACCAGCCCGACCTGAGTCACCGACGCGTCCTTCACGAGATCCCACGCGACCGCTGCTCCCATCTTGCCGTTGCCGCCAAAGACCAGGACTTTCACGCTTTCCTCCCTTGTCGCTACACCAAGCGCCGGAGCGCAAAAGGCAACGCCGGACTCACCTGCCAGCGCCGCCACGATTTGCTCTTCCTCTCGCCTGCCCCCGCCAAAGCCCCTCCCGCTCCCAGGGCCGAGCCTGTGAAAGCTAGCACAAGAGCCGAGAGCGCGGCAATGCTGGTGCTGGTTTCCTTTCCGGCCGAAACCCAGTCCGGAGGCCCTGCAAGGACAGGCAAGAGTGCCTGTCCTCCTGCTCATTCTCCTACCGCACCTCGAGGGCGTTGATCACCAGGTTGGCATCGCTGCCGCCCAGGTCCTGGAGCTGCACGGTCAACTGGCCGTCCGTGACCGCTGTAACGAATCTCTTGACCACGAACTGGTTGCGCGCCGCCGTGAGCGAGTCGAAGCGGGCGCCTTCGAGGATCACGCCCATCTGATCGTGAGGGCCGGCAGCGTCGCCCATCGTCACCGCGACCTCGTAGGCTCCGGACGGAACATCGACGACGAAAGTGCCATTGGTGGTGAAGTTGAGGTCCCGGTTGAGCGCGGTGCCGGTGCCGCGGTCGCGCTCGAACACCGTTCCCGAAAGCCACCCGTGGCCACGCGCCGGAGTGTAGGTGGTACTCGGCGTGACCCGCGTGTAGCCGGGCTCGACCGGCGACGTGCCGGTGCCGAAGTCGCCCTTGAAGGCGCCCACCCGGGCGATCGCGAGCGCGTTGATCACGAGGTTGGCATCGCTCCCGCCAAGGTCCTCCAACACCACCGTGAGAGAACCGTCAGCGACCGTGACGCGGTAGGTCCCGATGTGGTAAAGGCCCGCCACCTTGGTCACGGTGTCGACCTTCGCGCCCTCGAGGTAGATGGCCATCTGGTCGTGGGGCGCGGCTGCATCGCCCATCGTGACGGTGACGTCGTAGACCCCGTTCGGGAGATCGACAAGAAAGCTCGCAAACGGCGTGAAGTTGAGGTCGATCGTGAGGGCGTTGCCGAGGGCACGGAGGCGCTCGCTGATGGTGCCGAAGAGCCAGCCATACCCCGTCCAGGGGCTGTAACGGGTGGCGGCTGTGACGCGCGTGTAGCTCGGCTCAACGGCTGAGCTCCCGGTGCCAAAGTCGAACTGCCGCGCCGGCGGTGGCGCCACCGTGAGGCCATTGGCGACGACATTGCCGTCGCTGCCGCCGAGGTCGTCCAGGAGCAGCGCGAGCAGGCCGTCCGCCACGCCGGTGCGATAGACGCGGGTGGTGACTTGGCCGGGCGCGGTGGTGATGACATCCGCCCGCGCCTGCTCGAAGAAGACGCCCATCAGGTCATGGCCGCCGCTCGCATCGCCGGCGGTGAACGTCACATCGTAGGTAGCATTTGGGAGGGTGACGCCGAAGGTGCCGAGCGGGGTGAAGTTGAAGTCCTGGCGAAGGGCGCCGCCGGTGCCGCGGTCGCGCCAGTCGAGCTTGCCGCTGCACCAGCCGTAGCCCTGCGCCTGACTGAAGACAGTGGCCGGGGTCACCCGCGTGTAACCCGGCTCCAGCGGCGAGCTCGCGCCCCCGAAATCGAACATGGTCGGCGCCACCGGCACGATCTCGAGCCCGTTGATGGCCACCAGGGTGTCGGCGCCGCCGAGGTCATCGAGGAGGACATTGAGCTGACCGTCGGCCACCACCACCCGGTGGATGTCGGTGGCGAACTCCTTTGCCGCCGTGCTCACGCTCGCCACCTGCAGGCCCTCGAGAAAGAGGCCCATCTGGTCGCGCGCATAGCCGTAGTCGCCGAGGGTGGTAATCACCAGGTAGGCGCCGTTGGGAAGACCGACCGCAAAGCTCCCGAGGGCCGTATAATTGAGATCACGTCGCAGTTTGGTCGGTGCGCCGCGGTCGCGGTCGCCGATCGTGCCGCTTTGCCAGCCATAGCCCTGGGCGTCGCTGTAGTTGGTGGAGGCCGTGACCCGGGTGTAGCCGGTCTCGATGTCGGAGGCCGCGGTGCCGAAGTCGAACTTGCGCGCGATGACCGTGCCCGAGAGCAGGAAATCAAAGGGGTCCTCGTCGCCATCATTGGTGCGGAAGCTGAGCTGGCCGAGCTTGACCCCGGCGATGGCGGTGTCGAGCCTGACGGTGAAGGCGTCTTCCGCTCCGGGCGCGAGGGTCGCCAGCAACCCCTCCGTGACCGTGAAGCCGGCCGGGACGGTGAGTGACGAGAGGGTCAGGGTGGCGGTGCCGAGGTTCTTCACGGTGAAGACCTTGGTTGGCCCCGCCTCGCCCTGAGCGGCATTACCGAAACCGACCGGGGCCGTCTGGCCGTCGGGGATCTCGGTCGAACCCTGGAGCACGGTGACCTCAGGCGCGTCCTCGATCAGGATGCGGCCGCGGCGCTCACAGCGCACCGTACCGATGGTCGCCTTGATCAGCCAGGAGCGCAGCCCGATGGTGGCGAAGCTGTGGGTCGAGCTGGCCGCGGCGCCATGGGGACTGCCATCGCCGTAGTCCACGTCCCAGGCGATCGTGCCGGTGCAGCTCTTGGCCGCGGCTGAGGCTTCGAACGGAACCCCGACCGCGCGCGCCGCTCGGCCCGCAACCGTCGCGTCGCAGGTCAACATGCAGTTGGCATTGGTGTTCCACACCTTGACGGTGGCGTCGGATTCGCTCTCGCTGCGGATCTCCGCGTGCCAACCATAGGCGCCCCCGGCGTCGCCCGGGTTGCCGCTGCCACCGTCGGAGCCGAGGCCAGTGGGGTAGGAGCCGCACCACAGCGTGCCGTTGGCGGTGATCACGCAGTTGAAGAAGAGCGGGTCGGCGGCAAGGTAACCGGCCCCCTTGACGCCATAGGCCTGGGTGGAAGGGATCACGACGCTGGCATCCCAGTGCTTGGTCGACCACATCCACTCGGCCGGGTTGTAGGCCGAAAGCGGCCCCTTGGAGACGTACTCGAGCCCCGGGTAGTAGCCGAGCGAGTCGTCGAACGCCAGGACGCCGGGCCGCCCGAGGTAGGTGTCGCCGCGAAAGACGAAGTCGATGGTGGCGTGAATCGAGAACGGCGCATCGCGCATCTGCGCCGCCGGCCAGATGTTCGCCACCTCGTTCGGGTAGCCCTGCGCGAGGGTCGCGGGAAAGCGATAGGGCTCAGGATGGGCATCGACCAGGAGCAGGCGGCCCTTGGGCCCGAAGGCCGGCGGGTCGGTCTGGTAGCGGAACGGCTCGTTGTCCGGGTAGCGGTTGTTGTTGTACCAGACGAGGAGGCCCGAGTTGGCGGCGCCATACATGCCGCGAGCGTCGCCGAGCGCGCTGTCGAAGCCCCCGGTGGGCGAGGTGTTGCGCCACTGCAGGTAGTACGACTGGCTGTACGAGCGGGTGGCGCCGGTACGGTCCCAGCCGTCCTCGTAGGCCCACTTGCCGTCGCCCGCCTCGGCATTGTCCTCGAACAGCGTCGAGGCGCCCGCGGCGACGCGCAGGTCATCGATGAACGCCCCGCCGTTGACGGTGGACCAGCTCGTCATGTACCAGAAACGCAGCAGCACGGCCTTGCCCGCCACCTGTGAGAGGTCGAAGGTCTGGCTCGTCCAGGCCGGGAAGCCCGCGCTCGTGCCTGAGAAGCCGCCCATGCCGGGGTTGCAGAGGTCGGCGGGAAAACCGTACAGCGTGCCGACCCAGAGCCGATTGTGCTGGCAGGTGGTGGCGCCGTTCGCCAGCGTCTTCCAGGACGCCCCGCCGTCATCAGAGACCTGCACCCAGAGGAAGTCCTCGCGCGCCTCGGTGTCCCAGGCAGCCTTGAAGGTGAGGGTGGCGCCACCGGCCGGGATGGCGATCGTCTGGCGAGTGGTCATCCTGGCGTTGAGAAGGTTCTCGCGGCCACTCCACCATTCAAACGAGCCGTTGGGCGCCACCGGCAGCGGCGCCTCGTCGTCAGGCAGGCGGATCTTGGCGCCGCGGAAGAGACCCGAGCAGCAGGGAAAGTCGCTCGCCTGCCCGAGGCTGAAGGTGTGCTCCCGGGTTGCATCGGTGATCACCTTGGGCTTGAGCCAGCCGAGGCTGTCGAGGTGCCAGGGATCGAGCGCCACCGGCTGGAAGCCGGACGGAATGCCAACCAGCCGGTCCCGCATCGGGGTCCAGAAACCGACCGACGGGGTGCCGCCGTCGGTCGAGCCGAGATCCTCCAGCCCCAGCCCGTAGCCGAAGTGCGAGGCCATCGTGGCCAGGGCCATGTTCTCCGGCAGCAGCACGTAGCGTCGCGCCGCAATTCCGGGCGCAAGCTCGAAGGGTGCGCTCAGGTTGCCCACCTTCGAGTGCATCGTCCCCTCGCCATAGCTCGTGCGGGCGAGCAGGGTCGTGCTCCCCTCCTCGCCCAGACCGGCGAAGATCACCCAGAGCTGGTCGACCGAGCCGTCGCGATCACCGTCGAACTGCGCCCAGTTGAAGCCCGGGTTGGCGGTCTTGGCGGCCGCGAGCGCCTCGCGCACCAGGCTCTCGGCGTCGCCGGCGTCCGGAATCGCGCCGTCGGTGGCGACCAGCGGGGATCGGCTCGAGAGCCAGCCCGGGCACTCGTCCGCGCCGTACCACCACACCGAGTGCGGCAACGCGTACCAGCCCTGCACCTCGCCGCTGATCGTGTAGGCGCCACCCGACATGTCGGCGAAGTAGCGCGCCAGCGACTTGCC
The DNA here is from genome assembly GCA_043807175.1 of Acidobacteriota bacterium. Lineage (GTDB taxonomy): Bacteria > Acidobacteriota > Thermoanaerobaculia > Thermoanaerobaculales > Thermoanaerobaculaceae > JAZDGE01. The sequence continues at coordinate 4,486 of JAZDGE010000269.1, read as the reverse complement.
GCGCAGGTCCTCGTTGACCGGCGAGCCGTCCTGGCGGGCGTAGTTGAACCACACGCCATTGCCGAAGAACAGCTCGCGATAGTAGGCCGGTGAGAAGTCCGGCACCCAGATCATGCTGCCCGAGGAGTCGGTCGCGGAACGGGGCCGCTCGATCTGGTTGTGGCGCGGTCCCGAGAAGATGAACGGCGTGGTCGCGGTGATGATCTTGGAGCAGTCGCCGATCACCGGGCCGGCATTCCACACCACCTCCTGAAAGTCGCCCTTGCCGAGGGGATCCCAGTTGGACTGGCCGAGCGTCCAGGTGATCATGTCGCTGCCGGCGAACTCGACCAGAATCACCAGCACCCTCTGCGCCCCCGTGGTGGCCAGAGCCTCGGCCTGAAGCGCAAGCTGCGCCCGTGCCTTCAACCCTCCACCCTCGCCCGCACGCTCGAGCTGCGCGAGCAGGCGCCGGCGGGCACGAAGCCGCGCGGCGGCAGCAGGATCGGCACGGCCCACTTCTCGACCCAACATCGCGGGCGCCGCCGGCCCTCCTTCCGCCGGCGAGGCCTCGTCGCCCGGCGTCAGTTGGCCCTGAGCCGGGATCGGGATCGCCACCAGCGCGAGGGCGGCGCAGGCTATCCCGGCAATGATCCCCGCCAGCAAGCACTTCCCTCTCATCGTCGACCCCTCCTCCGGAGTGGGCGCACCACGCAAACAACCTAGTCCCCTGTCACCCCAGCGTCAACGTCCCCCGGCCGAAGCCCCTGGACCGGCCCAGTTCCCTGTTCAAGCGCGCCGGCGACTCGGCGCTACTCCCAGTGGACGGCGGTGCCGGAGGGGAGCGAGGTGAGAAGCGCAGCCTCGCCTCCGGCGATGGCTTGCGGCAGCTCATGCAGGATGCGGTCGCGCCAGGCCGCATCGGTGGCGGCGCCGGTGGCGGTCGCCACCACGCCGACCCAGGCGTTGCGCCCGCTGCGCTTGGCCGCGTAAAGGCAGCAATCGGCCAGGTTGACCACGTCCTCCCAGGAGAAGAGCTCGGGTGCCGTAATGAGAAACGGCAGCGCCGCAAAGCCGAGGGAACAACTGCGGCGCACGCTGCGGCCCCCACCGAGATCGAACGGGTCGTCTCCCACCATCGTGCGGATGCGCTCGGCCAGCACCGGCGCCTCATCCGGCTCGCAGCCGCGCGCGACCACAAGGAACTCCTCGCCGCCCCATCGCACCACGGTGTCGCTGCTGCGGGCGGCCCGTGTCAGCCGCTCACGCGCGAGCTGGAGCAGCCGGTCACCCGCCTCGTGGCCGAAGCGGTCGTTGACCTCCTTGAAGTGATCGATGTCCACGAGGAGGAAGAGCAGGTCGATGCTCCGCGGGGCGCCGGCAAGGCCCTGCGCGCGATGCCCCCGGTAAGTGCGCTCGATGCGAGCGACCTCTTCGGGGAGCGAGAGGGTGAGAAAGCGGCGGTTCTTGGAGCCTGTCAGCGGGTCGGTCACCGACGCCTCGGAGAGCTCGCGGTTGGCCTCCGCGAGCTCCCTCGTGCGCGCGGCCACGATGGTTTCCAGCTCGCCGGTGCGCCGGCGCAGCCGATGGATGCGCATGCGCACGACGAGCACGATCGCGCCAGCGAGGAGCAGGACGCCGAGCACCCGCGCCGGCCAGGTCCCCCACCAGGGGTCGCTCACAACGAAAGCAAAAGCGGCGGGGCGGCTCCACTCCCCCTCGCCAAGGCGGGCGCGCACCTCGAAACCGTAGGCGCCAGGCGGAAGGTGGGTGTAGCGTGCCTCCCGCAGGTGAGAGCGGCGCCACTCCGGCTCGATCCCGAGCAGGCGGACCTCGTGCTGCACGTGATCCTCGTTGACGAAGGAGAGCCCCGAGAAGCTCACCTCGAAGGTATTCTCATCGTGCGGCACGACCAGCGGTGCGGCCTGGTGCAGCCGGCGGGGGCGGTCGCCCAGCCGCGCCGAGAGCAGGCAAGCCCGCGGTGGCTCGCCGCCCTGCGGCTCCGGCGAGCCATGAAAGAAGCTCAAGCCGGAGCTGGTACCAATGAAGACATGCCCGGCCGGCTCGGCCAGAAACGCCATGGCATCGCAATCGTTGCCGGCGAGGCCGTCACCCTGGGAGAAGTGCAGCACCCCAGCCGGAGTCTGAAGGTCGACCCCGTTGCCCGATCCCACCCAGAGGCGTCCTCCGGAGTCCTCGCCGAGCAGGTAGATCTTGTTGGAGGCGAGGCCCGAGTCGCGGTCGCGCCGTTCCCGCACCTCGAGGCCGCCATCAATGACACGCAAGCGGGCAATCCCGAGCGACTCGAAGTAGGCGATCCACAGCTCGCCGGAGGCAGTCTCGGTGAGGTACGCCACATGGTCACGCAGGAGCCCATCGCGGCGCGTGAAGCGCTGCCACCGCCCGGCCTCGCGACAGAGCAGACCCTGCTCACCAGTGGCCCACAGCCGCCCCTGACGGTCCTCGAGAAGGCAGCGGAAGCTCTCGTTGGGCGTGCCCTCCGGCGCGTCCTCGCGCGCGAAGCTCCCTGTTGCCGGCACAAAGCGCAGCAGGCCGGCGCCGTCGGTGGCGGCCCACAGCTCGCCGCGGCGATCGCCGCGCACGGAGAGCACCCGCCGGCCCGTGACTCCCTCTTGGCGGCCGAAACGCACAATCGCACCCGTTCGCGGGTCGAAGCGCCGCACCTCGGCGGGCACGCAGCCAAGCCACAGCATGCCGTCGGCGGCTTCCCAGACACTGCGAACCACAGTCTCCTCGGTGCCGGGAAGCACACGCCATCCCGTTCGGGTGGCGCGCATCAGTCCCTTGTCGGCGCCCACCCAGAGCTGGCCCTTGCGGTCGCGGTAGACGCACCAGATCACATCGCTGCGCAGCCCCTCGGCGCGAGTCCAGGAGGCCCACATGCCGCGTCCGATCAGGCGGTGGAGGCCGAGGCTGCCCACCCAGATCGAGCCCTCGCGGTCCTCCATGATGCACCGCGACCAGTCAGTCGGCAGGCCGCTGGCAGCACCGAGGCTGACCCATCGCCCGCGCTCGCGGAAGCTGATTCCCTCGTCGGTCGGGACCCACAGCCGGCCGCTCCGGTCGCGGGCGATGAAACCCCGCGAGCTGACCCGCGGCAGCTCCCCGGTCAGGTCCATGAAGGCTGACGCGCCGGGAACGAGGGCAAAGAGGTGGCGGGCGCTCTGAACCCAGAGTGTGCCGCCGGCATCTGCGGTGAGCTCCTCCACTGCCTCGCCCCAGCGCGGCGCCAGCTCGGCGAAGCTCCATCCTAGAGGCGGGCGAAGGCGCCCGACGCGGCCGCCCTGGGCGGCCCAGATCTCGTCTCCCGCGGCGCCAATCTCGAGCGCCGTTGCCTCGCCACCGGACCAGCCGGGGGCAAGCGCGAAGGGAGCGCCACCGCCGCCAACGAAGAGCCCCGCGGTGAGCGCCACCCACAGCCTCCCGGCGCCATCGACCGCAAGGTCGTTGCAGCCCGCCGCGGGCAGCCCCACCTCCCTGCCCACGCCGACAAACCGATCCTCGACGAGGCGCGCCACGCCTTGCGGCGTGCCGACCCACACCCCTCCAGATGGAGGTGTGGCGAGCGCCGTGATCCAGCTCGCCGGCAGACCTTCCTCCAGGCCGAAGCGCTGGAAGCGTTGGCCGTCGTAGCGGAAGAGCCCGTCCTCGGTGGCCACCCAGAGAAACCCCACCGCGTCCTGCGCGAGCCGCCGCACGACCAGGTTGGTCAGGCCCTCGGCGCCGCCATAGGAGCGAAACGGGAGGCGCGCCGGGGGCAGGTCAGGGTCGGAAAGAAACGTAAGTGGGGCGGGCGCCAAGGGCTGCACTGCCGGCGCTGCGGGCCGCTGGGGGGCCGCCGTGGGGCCAGCCGCGACGCACACCAACGCCATGGCCACGACTGCGAGTCGATCAACCGACCTCTTCCCCCCAGGGCTTCTGGTCACCGCTGTCTCCGATCCCCGCTGACAATGGTAGCGCTACCGCGCACCGTCGGATTCCGGCACGGCTCGACAAGCCGGCGTTTCTCTCCGTAATCCTCAAGCGACATGCGCCGAGAGCTTTTCGGCCGCACGTACATCAAACGCGCCAGGCACGCCATACCGCCTCTGGGCGTCTATGGCGGGCGGCGGCTTCTGAGCGCGGCAGCGTTTCTCGCGCGCGAGTAGCCGTCGGTTGAGGGCGTGGAGCGGACTCACCTGCGCGTGAAGGACCCTGCGGGGAAGCTGCACGAGTCACCGGGCACGGTCACCAAGGCGATAGCGCGTGGCGTTCGGCCGCGAGCGACGGATTGCAGCTAGCGGACGCAACTGGACGAAGCGGACGCGGCTCTGGTTGCGGCAACCCGAGTGTCATCGACTGCCTATGGCGGAATGGCGTGCCTGGCACGTTTACCGTCCTCCACCGACGCCAGCCCGCGTGCATGGACGATTGCTCGACTCCGCAGCCTTCCTGGGGCTCGCTCACCGAGACCCCAAGGACTCCGGCGCCTCTCGCAAGAAGCGCC
>JAZDGE010000268.1:0-5201 GCA_043807175.1 Acidobacteriota bacterium | reverse complement strand
AGAGCTCGCGATCGACCGCCAGAGCGTCGCCCGCCGGCAGGGCCGTGGCGCGCGCCGCGGCGATGATGAGGGAGCCGAGCGTCTCCATTTCGCGCTTGAGCAGGCCAACCGCGTTCTCCGGGTTGTCGGAGCGCAGCGAGTTCGAGCAGACGAGCTCGGCGAGCGCGCCGGTGCGGTGGGCCGGCGTTGACGTCTCCGGCCGCATCTCGACAAGCCGGACACCTATGCCGGCTTTCGCCAACTGCCAGGCCGCCTCGCAGCCGGCGAGCCCGCCCCCGATGACGGTAACGACCGGCCTCATCCTTCCGCGGGGGCACGGTAGTCGCACCCCTCATGGCGGCACACCCACTCGACGCCCCGCCGCACGCTCTTCTTTTCCGCCAGGTACGGCGCCTGGCAGGAGGGGCAGGGCTGCGGCACCGGCTTTGCCGGCAAGGTGAACGAGCACTTGGGATAGCGGTTGCACCCCCAGAAGGAGCGGCCGCGCTTCGAGCGCTTCTCCACCACATCGCCTTCGCCGCACTCCGGACAGCGCACGCCGCTGGGCGTGTTGGGGCTGGCCTTCTGGGTGGCGAGCCGGCGCGTCCCCTTGCACTCCGGATAGCGGGAGCAGGCCCAGAAGGGCCCGAAGCGCGACCGCTTGCGGACCATCGCCGCCTGGCACTCCGGGCAGGCCGGCGCGTCCTCGGCCTCGGCGCTCGCCCCCGGCTCTCGGGTGGTCTTGCACTCCGGATAGTTGGCACAGGCAAGGAACTCACCATAGCGCCCAAAGCGCAGCAGCATCACCGACCCGCAGACGGGGCAGCGCTCCTGGGTTTCCACCCCCTGCTGGCGGACCGAGGTCATCTCCTTGCGCGCCCGGCCGAGATCGGCAGTGAACGCGCCCCAGAAGCGAGCCAGCGCCGTCCGCCAGTCAAGCTTGCCTTCGGCGACGGCGTCGAGCTCCTCCTCCATGCGCGCGGTGTAGCGCTCGTTGATGAGGTCGCCAAAGGAGCCGATGAGCAGCCGGGTCACCAGCTTGCCGAGCTCGGTGGCAAGGAAGCTCCCCTTTTCGCGCACGACATAGGAGCGGTCGGAGAGCGTCGAAATGATTTGTGCATAGGTCGACGGGCGCCCGATGCCGTTCTCCTCCAGCGCCTTCACCAGCGTCGACTCGGTAAAGCGCGGGGGCGGCTGGGTGAACTTCTGCGCCGAGGTGAGCTCCTCGAGGCGGAGCTCCTGGCCGGGCTCGAGGGGCGGAAGCCGCTTGGAGGTGAGTTCTTCGTCTGCCTGATCGGCGGCCGGCCTGGCCGCTGGCGCGTCGGCGTCGTCATCGCGGTACACGCGCAGGTAGCCGGGCTCGATCTCCACCTCGCCGCGGGTCTTGAAGCCGTAGCGTGAGGCGTTGACGAGCACGTCGGTGACGTCGAAGGCGGCAGCGGTCATCTGCGAGGCCACGAAGCGCTGCCAGATCAGGGTGTAAAGCTTGAGCTCGTCGGCGCCGAGGAAGCGCGCCATCGCCTCGGGCGTGCGGCTGGGGTCGCTGGGCCGGATCGCCTCGTGGGCGTCCTGGGCCTCGGAGCGGTTCTTGAAGTAGTTGGGCTTGGGGGGCAGAAAGCCGGCGCCGAACTGGCTCTCGATGAGCTCGCGGACGGCGGCGAGCGCCTCGGCCGAGACCCGCACCGAGTCAGTGCGCATGTAGGTGATCAGGCCGACGCGCTCGCCCGCGCCGAGATCGACGCCCTCGTAGAGCCGCTGGGCGAGCTGCATCGTGCGCCGCACCGCGAACCGGAACCGTTGAAAGCCGGCCTGCTGCAGCTTGGCGGTCACGAACGGCGGCGGCGCCTTCTGCTGGCGGCGCCGGCGCGCCACCTTGCCGACCACGAAGCGCTCCCCCTCGACCTCGGCGCGCACCGCGGCCGCCGTCTCGGCGTCGCGGACGACGAGCTTCTTGCCGTCCTTCTGGGCGAGCCGGGCCAGACACGAGGGCGGCACGGCGGCGCCGAGACGGGCATCGAGGTGCCAGTACTCCTCGGGCACGAAGGCCTCGATCTCGGCCTCGCGGTCGCAGATCATCTTGAGCGCCACCGACTGCACGCGGCCGGCCGAGAGCCCGCGCCTGATCTTCTCCCACAGCAGCGGCGAGAGCGTGTAGCCGACGAGCCGGTCGAGAACCCGGCGCGCCTGCTGCGAGTTGATCAGGTTGTCATCCAGCGGGCGCGGGCGGGCGATCGCCTCCAGCACCGCCCGCCGGGTGATCTCGTGGAACATCACGCGCTCGATCGGCTTGCCCGTCGAGCGCAGGATCTCGGCCAGATGCCAGCCGATCGCCTCGCCTTCGCGGTCCGGATCGGTGGCCACCAGCACCCGGTCGGCATGCCCGGCGGCGGCGCGGATCTCGCCGATCACCTTGCGCTTGGCAGGCAGCAGCTCGTAGTGCGGCGCGAAGTCCTGCTCGATGTCGATGCCGAGCTCGTGCTTGGGAAGATCGCGCACATGCCCTACCGAGGCGACCACGGTGAACCCCTTGCCCAGGTAGCGCCCGAGCGTTCGCGCCTTGGCCGGCGACTCCACGATCACAAGTGACTGGCTCAACTTTCCTCCGCGCCGGCACTCTAGCAGCGCTGTCAAGCCGGCCCCGGTGGCGGCCACAGCGACCCGTCGGTCCGATCCGCTCGGGCCACGCCAGCCGCCTGGCCGTCGGGTTAGCCCGGCGTACCGTCGTGCAGTGAGGACGCCTCGTCACCTGGAGAACACATGGCGCCGGGGCGCGTAGACCCTCCAGGGGTATCCCGGCGCTCTCCCGGCGGGCACGCCACTTGCTCGGGTTCCCCTGCATGGCCGCCGTTGGGCGGCGCGGGAGGCCGAGAAATGGTTGCATCCGTGAGAACTGGAATGCTGCTGGCGGGAGGCCTGATGGCGGCCGCCGCCATTTCCTGCAGCAGCGCGACCCCGACCGGTACGCCGGGGGTGTCGAGGCTGGGCAAGACCGTGCTTCAGTACCAGGGAGCGGAGGTGGACGCGACGCTTTCCTACCGCTTCGCCGACACCGAGTTGGGCGCCGACTGGCTCCTCCTCGATGCTGCGCTGACCGGCAACTCCCGGGTCGCGGTCGAGGTGAAGCGCGAGAACATCTCGCTGCGCACACCGGCCGGCGAGGAGGTCCCGCTCCCGGCCCAGGATGAGTTCGGACAGGCCTACCGCGCCCTGGCCGCCACCGTCCAGCGCGCCAACGTGGCCGCCGAGCCACTCGACTACTGGGCCGGCCGCGAGCCCTGCTCGCTTGGCTTTCTTACCGCGCCCGGGGAGGGGCTGGCGCTGCTCTCGGTCTGGGTCAACGACCAGCGCGTGTGCCAGGGCCGCCTGTTCTTCCCGCTCCCGCAGGGGGTGGAGGCGGGGCGCTACGAGCTGCGCATCAAGTTGCCCGAGAGCGAGGTCCGCATCCCCTTCCGCCTCGGCGAAAACGAGTAGGAGCGACATTCTTGTCGCGATCCTCCACCCCGGCCGGGCGGTTGATCGGGGGAGGAATGCCCCACCTACTCGTGGCGCGGGCGATCGGGCCGCGCCCGGTTGCGGCGGTAGCGGCCGTCGGCCTCGCGCACGACTCGGCCCGCCAGCTCCCAGCGCAGGAGCAGCTCCAGCACCTCCGCCACCGGCCGCCGCAGGCTCGCGGCGAGATGGTCGACGCTGACTGCCTCCCCGGCCGGAATGGGCAGCTCGTCCTCCTCCGTCTGGCTGCGGGGGGTGGCCACCAGGCCCTTACCCACGACCGTGATGACGTCCTGCGCGGTCAGCACCGGGGTGGCGCCGGCGCGCAGCAGTCCATTCGGCCCGGCAGACAGCCGCGAGAACACCGAGCCGGGAACCGCCATCACCTCGCGCCCCTCGTCGAGGGCCAGCCGCGCCGTGACCAGCGCCCCGGAGCGCTCCTCCCCCTCGACCACGACGACCGCGTCGGCCAAACCGGCGATGATGCGGTTGCGCTCCGGGAAGTGAAAGGCGAGCGGCGCCGCGCCCGGCGGGTACTCGGTGAGGAGGCAGCCGCGGGCGGCAATCTCCTCGGCCAGACCGGAGTGCTCGGCCGGGTAGACGCGATCGGGGCCGCTGCCCCACACCGCCGCCGTGGGCCCGCCCGACGCCAGCGCGCCCCGGTGAGCGGCGGCATCGACACCCCGCGCCATTCCCGAGACCACCCAGACCCCGGCCGCGGCGAGCTCGCGCCCGAGATACTCGGCGACCTCACGGCCGTAGGCGGAGGCACGCCGCGCGCCCACGATCGCGACTGCCGGCTGGGCCGGCAAGGCGCCGCGCACGAACAGGCCCAGCGGTGGGTCCGAGAGGGCCGCGAGGGCGGCGGGAAAGCCCTCGTCGCCGGCCTCGCACCAGCGCCAGCCGAGCTCCCGCAGCCGTTGCTCGGCGCGTTCGAGCTGCGGCGCCACCACGCCCGCCGGCTCGGCCGCCAGATCCCCGGGGAGCTGCGCAAGTGCACGCCGCCCCCGCTCGCGCGCGGCGCGACCACCGTCAGGATGGGCCAGGACCCAAGACAGGAAATGTCGGGTGCCGGGAATTCGAGCCGTCATTTGCCCTTATAATAGCTTGGAGTTTCGCGAGGGACTATGGATTTCAAGCGGCTTCTTGCAACCCTTTCGCTGTTGGCGCTGCTCGGATGCGCGAGCGCGAGCAAGCCGTCCGCTCGTGCCGACGACGAGCTCAAGACCGGCGTCCAGGTGGCGCAGCGCGGCTACTGGCAGGAGGCGCTCTTCCGCTTCTCGCGCGCCCGCGACCTGAAGCCCACCGACGCCGAGGTGCTGAACAACCTGGCGGTGGCCCAGGAGGCGCTGGGGAAGTACGATGATGCGCTTGCCACCTACAAGCAGGCGCTGGCGATCGCCCCCAAGAGCACGGTCATCCGGCGCAACTACGCGCGCTTCGCGGAGTTCTTCACCTCCTATGCGCGCGGCGTCAAGCCGAAGGGAGGCAGCGATGCGCCCCGCTAGGACCGCTCAGGTCGTGAAGCGCTTGACGGAGAGAGCGAGCTCTCCACCCAGCGCCCGGGCGGTGGACGGGCGGGAGGGTTTTCTGGGTGGGGAGCGGGGGAAACTGTCGACTGTCAACTGTCGACTGAGACTCTGCCGACTAGGGTCGTGGGGGGGCCACGCCGGGTTTTTTTGCAAACAGGGTCTGGCCTCCACCCCCGGCGCCGGCGTGCGAGAGGTGGAGAG
>JAZDGE010000267.1:0-5071 GCA_043807175.1 Acidobacteriota bacterium | reverse complement strand
GCGGGAGTGCTCGCCCGCGGCCGCGAACTTGGCCGCGTTGGTAAAAGCGGCCTGGGCGCGAACCATCGCAGCGGCCTCGCGCCGGCCCATGCCGGTTTCACGGATCTCGGCCTGGGCCTGCGCCTGTTCGGCCTTGACGATGGGCAGCAGCGCCTCGAAGCGCTGCCATCCCGCCTGCTTTTGGGCCCTGATTGCGAGTGCGACCTCGCGGGCGGCCAGCACGGCGCGCAGCCAGGCTGCCTGGCCTCGTCCGGGCGAGGGCTGCCAGAACGGGGCGTAGATCTCGCCGGCGGTCGCGGTCTCGGCCGCTTCCGCGAGGCGTTCGAGGTAGCGAGCCTGGTGCGGGGCGGTGGGCCGCGCAAGCTTGACCGCGGCCTTGACGGCGCGCCGCGCGCCATCCACATCAGGCAGGAGCCGCTGGGCGCAGCCGGAGCTGACGATGACAAGAGCCCCGGCGCCGCAAAGCAAGAACCGGCGGCACAAGGCCGCCGGTTCTTGCTGTTTCCGGGGTGACGCACTCAGCACTTAATCTTGACCTTGACGTCCTGGAGCTCCTTGGTCATTCCGTCAACGCGGCCCTTGAGCGTCTCGGCCTGAGCCTTGGCGCCGAAGAAGTCCTCACGACCGAAGGCGCCCTCGACCTCGGTAACCTGAGCGGCGAAGCCGTCCATGTTGCCCTTCATCATCTCGAGGTCCTTCTTGAGGTCCTTGGGCTTGCGGCGGCACTTCTCGAGGTCGGCCAGCGCCTGCTTGCCGGTCTCAATTGCGGCCTTGGCGGCGTCGATGGCGGCCTGAGCCTCGTTCTTCGCCTTCTCCTTGCCAGCAATGCCGGCGTCCTTCGCAGCGTTGGAGGCGTTGGTGGCCTCGGCAATGAGCTGCTTGGTCTTGGTGTAGGAGCGGAAAAGCGCAAACTTTGCATTCTGCGCTTCCAGCTCAGCGTTGACCGCGTTCATGGCCTGCTGTGCCTTGTCCCACGAGTCGGCGGCGTACTTGCCGGCCTCGGCCTGCTCGGCGGCTGCCAGAGCTGCCTTGGCTCCATCGATATCCTGCTGCGGGGGCTTGGCGCAACCCACGGCCAGCACGGCCGCGACCAACAGCACTACTACACCCACGAATACCTGATTCTTCCGCATCTCAACTCTCCTTTCCTCCTGTGCGAGGCGGCATCTCCCGATGCCAGCCCGCAATTCTACTCCGCATGGCACTGATTTTCAAGACGTGACCCCAGGGGGATCACCGGCTGCCCGGAGCGCGGTGGGAGCCCTGGTTCAACCTCCGCTTTGTAGGCGTGGCGGGCCAGCACCTCCCGTGGGGCGAAATAGCAACCCCACGAGGCGGGCTTTATATTCCTGTCGAGGCGAAATGTCAAGGTGTCCGAAAAATGAGGGTGCGGGCCGCCTCGTTGTCCGCAAAGTTGGCCGCGATCGCGTCCAGATTGCGGCGAAAGCGGGAGAAACCCAGGCGGCGCAGGGGGGTGCCGGCAGCAAGCCCGCGCCAACCCTCTTCATCGAGCAAACGGAGGGCCGCGAAGGAAAGCGAGGCGAGGGGGGGGCGGGTAGCGAGCGGCCGGGCGCAGGATGGCCGCGCTCGCCGATTCCAGGGGCACACCGCCTGGCAGATGTCGCATCCCGCGAGATGAGCGCCAAGCGAGGGGATGAGCTCAGGGGGCAGCTCATCGCGTTGCTCGAGCGTCAGGTAGGCGATGCAGCGGCGGCAATCGAGGAAGTGCGGGCCGGCGAGGGCGCCGGTGGGGCAGGCGTCCAGACATGCGGTACAGGCGCCGCAGTGATCGCGCTGTGCCTCGCCGGGGGGCAGCTCCACGTCGGTGACAAGCTCGCCAAGCAGGAGCTCGCTCCCGAGGCGCCGGTTGACGAGGCAGGTGTTCTTGCCGATCCATCCCAACCCTGCCTGGCAGGAGAGCTCACGTTCGAGCACGGGCGCTGTGTCGACGGCGGTCCGCCAGCGGGTGCCAGGCGCACGAGCAGCGAGCCACCGACCCAACCGGGTGAGCCTTCGTTTGATGACCTTGTGGTAGTCAGCGCGGCGCGCGTAGCGGGCAATGACAACGTGATCGTCTCGGGCCGCCAGCTCGGCGGCCTCGCTGCGATCGTGGTAGCTCATTGCCACGCACACCACCGAGCGCGCCCCGGCAAGGAAGCGTCCAGGATCGGCCCGCACCTCTGCGGTTTCGCCGAGATGAGTCATGGCGGCGGCCGCCCCGGTGGCGACCCAGCGGGTCAACCGCTCGCCGCCGGGCAACGGCGAGACGGCGGCGATTCCCACCAGATCGAAACCAAGCGTGCCGGTCGCAAACGCCTCGAGCTCGTCGATCAGGGCGCTCTCCACGCGGCGATTCTAGCCGTCTGATCCGGCCAGTATCCCAACGGGTGAGTCCTCTATTCGAAGCAGGTCTTCGGGTGGCGGACGGGTGGCGGGATTTGCGGGGTAGTGGGGTGGGGGGCATAGGCGCTAACCTAATGAGCTATCACGACTTTGACATCGACTTCGACCTGGACCTAGACCTGGACGTGATCCTCCTGCACTTGGCACATTCTCGAGAGCACCCGGACGACCGGGGCCAAAAGCTGGTCGGCTTCCTCAACCTGAGGCGGTCGGACAAGCGCCAAGGCCGCGCCGGCAGAAGTGCTGAAGTTCACACCACACCGGGTGGTCCAGGTCCAGGTCCAAGTCCAAGTCCAGGTCCAGGTCCAGGTCCAGGCAAGGCAGCGAGCTTTGGTTAGCGCGTATGGGGGGCGGGGAAGCTCTCGGCCGCCAGCTTCCTCGCCCGGGTGGGTGGGTGGTCGGGCCACGGGCCACGGGCAACGGGCTGCCGGCCGTCGACTTGAGGCCAGTGCCCCCTGCTAGACTGACGAGGTGGCTGCCCTGGCCCCGCTCGCGCTCATCGCGGCTGTGCTCGCCGGCGACGAGGTCGTGGTCGTCGACACCACCAGTGCGGTAGTGGTGCGGCGCCTCGCCCTTGCGGCGGAAGGTGGCGGGATCTTTGCCGCTCCCGATGGCTGCCTGATCGTCACCGTTCCCCGGGCCGGAATGACATTGCGGGTGAGGACTGACTGGAGCGTCGAGCGTTGGCCGGGCGTCCTCGTCCCGGTCTTCTTCGACGAGCCAGACCGAATGTACGGTCTCTTCGAGAGTCTGCTCGTCACCCTCTCCTACCCCGAGCGACTGGAGCTGGCCCGCCGGCCGCTGCCTGCCGTGCGCGGCGCGTTTCGCGCCGCTTGCTCGCGCGACGGCCAGCTCCTTGGCATCGTTCCGAACGCGCCGGATCGCCGCCGGTTGGTGGTGGTGACGGCGCTCGGCGACACGCCAGACCGCGAGATTGCGCTCGCCAGTGAAGTGGCGCATTTTGCGATGGCGCCGGGAGGAATGTGGCTGGCGGCGGGTCTCGTGGCCGGTGCCGTCGAGGTCGTGATCGCCGGCGAACCGCGGGGCCGGGGCCCGACGCCGGTCGGCGGCCAGATCGGCGGCCTGACCAGCTCCAGCGACGGCCGCGATCTGTTCGTGGGAGTGGCTGACGGCAAGGATGGAAGGATCGTCTGCTACCGCGTCTCCCTCAAGGCCAAGGAGGCCCTCAAGCGCCGCTTCGCGACCGAGCTCGGGGCGCCGGTAGTGGCGCTTTCGGCTGCCGGCGAGGAGGTTGTGGCCGCGACCACAGTCGGCCTGGCTCTGCTCGAAAAGGGAGGCAAGCGGGTTCGCCATCTGGTCCCGATCTCCGGGGTACAGGCACTTGCTCTGCTTCCGGAGCGAGCCGCCACGGTGGTTCCCCCCTGGTCAGGCTAGTACCGACGGCGCCCCCTGCCCTGGTGGGACGGCGACTGGCCGGCGGGCGGGCGCGGCGCCCGCTTGACGGGAAGGAACAGCGAATCGTCGGCGAAGCGCACCGGAATCGTGGCCCCGAGCATCTGCTCGATGGCCGAAAGCGAGTAGACAAAGTTCTCGCAGGCCAGCGAGATCGCCTTGCCCTCGGCGCCGGCGCGCGCGGTGCGTCCGACGCGGTGGACATAGTCCTCGGGGTCCATCGGCAGGTCATAGTTGATGACGTGGGAGACACCCTCGATGTGGAGCCCGCGGGAGGCGACGTCGGTGGCGACGAGGATCGGCAGCCGCCCGTCCTTGAAGTCCTGCAACACCGTGAGGCGGCGCCGCTGGATCACCGATCCGGTGAGGGCGCGGGCTTCGTGGCCATGACGTTCGAGCCGCTCGGTGAGGCGCCTCGCTTCCTCGCGCGTGTTGACGAAGAGCATCGTTCGCTCGCACCCCTCACGCTGCAGCAGGCCAAGCAGGAGCGAGAACTTTTCCCGCGAGCCGACATGGTAGATCGCCTGCTCGAGACGGTCGGGAGTGAGCTCCTCGGGGTTCACGATGATCTCGGCCGGGTCGACCATCTCGCGCATGCCGAGATGGAGCACTCGCGGGGTGAGGGTGGCGGTGAAGAACATCGTCTGGCGCCTGGCTGGCGGCGGCAGCCGGCGCGAGATCTCGCGCAGATCATCCACGAAGCCGAGGTCGAACATCCGATCGGCCTCGTCCACGATGAACACCTCCACCTTCTTGAGCGATGCCACCGCCTGGCGCAGATAGTCGAGCAGCCTGCCCGGCGTACCCACCACCAGGTCCGGGCCGCGTGCGAGCGCGTCGCGTTGTGCGACATAGTCAACGCCGCCGAAGACGGCCTCCACCGTGAGCCCGGTATGGGCGCCGAGCTGGCTGGCATCGGCGGCCACCTGCACTACCAGCTCGCGCGTCGGCGCCACGATGAGGGCGCGGGGGTGCGGCGGGCCCTCAAGCGGCTTGCGGAGCAGTTGGTTGAAGATCGCGATCAGGTAGGCGGCAGTCTTGCCGGTGCCGGTCTGGGCCTGCGCAGCGACATCGCGCCCCGCCAAGGCGAGGGGAAGGACCTCCGCCTGAACGAGCGTGCAGCGCGAGAAGCCGGCGTCATCAAGACCTTGCTGGATCGGTGCGAGCAGCTCAAAATCGGCGAAGGTACGGTGCGAGAACAGCGTCGAGGGTCGTTCCACGGTGGCCAGTATACGCGCAGGCAGGAGAGCAACGG
>JAZDGE010000266.1:0-2399 GCA_043807175.1 Acidobacteriota bacterium | reverse complement strand
GTGGACATAGACCTTGAGCTTCGTGTCGTCGGCAAGAAGGTGCGCGAGTACCCGGGCGTGTGACTTGCCCAGGGATCCCACCGCTTCCGCCAGCAGCACAAGTCCAGATCCGTCACGCCGCCGGGCGAGGAACCGCCACCGCTTGCCGGTCATGCCGCCGCCCTTCTCGAGCTGATCATCTTGAGGACGCTCGGCCCGAGCACGATCACCGCGACCAGGCCGATCGCCGGCACGAGCCAATCGAAGGATCCAAGTGGCCCAGGCACCTTCGACTCGGCGTTGATCGCATCCTTCATGGCCGCGAGCATCGCGGTTTTTTCTGCCGGCGTTGAATCCTCGTTGCCGATCACGGCCTTGAGGGCCGCGGTGCGGTTGCGCTGCGCCTGGGTGAGCAGCGCCACGGTGGCGACCGCGGCCAGGGCGGCGACCACGAGCACCACGGCCGCGGCCGGCGCGATCACGAACGCCGCGCCCAGCCCCGAGAGCCCGGGCGTCGTGTAGCCGGCGCTCTTGAGCGCCTTGCTGGCGAGGCTCACGGCCTGCGCGTACTTGTCCTTGATCGGCTTGAGGTAGCTCAGTCGCAACACGCTGTTGCGGTGGATCAGCGGATCGAGCAAAGCGCGGTCATACGCCCCGGCCGGATCGTACTCGGCCCGAGCGAAGGCGTAGAGCTTGGTGAGCTCGGCCTTGTCGGTGTTGAGGGACGATTCGATGCTCTTGATCTGGTTGTAGATCTGCTGCAGGCCAGAGTAGAGCTGATCGATCGACCATTGGACCGCGCCGGCCATGTCAGCGTCCCCGCATGATCCGGGGCAGCACGAGTACCCCGAGCAGCGCCGCGCCGGCCACGGTCAACCAGCCGCCCGGGATGCTCTCGAGGGCGTTGGCCGCCTGCTGCGCGATCGTCGGCTTGGTCGTCCCGACCGAGGTGGAGAAGGTGGTCCCGGCGAGCATGGCCTTGAGCTTCGCCATCGCCTGCGGATCGCTCAAATCCACGGTGATCGGGATCCCGGTCTGCGTCGGCACGCTCACCTTGGTGCCCTGGATCACGGTGCCGACGATGTTCCGCAACCAGGCCGGCGGCTTCAACGACAGCCCCAGGCCGCTCATGTCGTGGTACGGCATGGTGGAATACACGCGCATCCTCCTAGCGTTTCCGCATGACCATCGTGACGCCCAACAGCGCCACCGCCCCGATGAGCAGCGGCATCATGGAATCCATGCTCAGTCCCGCCGAGCTCGGCGCGGCCGTGCTGGCCGCGGCGGCCGGCGTGTAGCTATAACTCGAGGCTGGATAGCTCGTGGTGATTCCGGTCGCCGCGGCGGTCTGGGCGGCCGCCGCGGTCTGTGCTGCCTGTGTGTCGGCGGCCGCCTGGGCGGACTGGGCCGACGCCGCGTCGGCCGCGGCCTGCTTGTTGGCCGCCGCGGTCTGCGCCTGCGTGGCGGCATTTGCGGCTGTTTGCTGGGCGGTGACGAGCTCGGTTTGAGCCTTTTTCGCCTCGAGCTTCCGCGTGAGCGCCTGAATGAACTTGCTGGCGCCGAGTCCGCTCATGGTCTGGTACACTCAGCGCCCCCTTTTCTGCATCGACATGATCGCCAGGAGTGCGACGCCGCCGATCGCCAGGGGCACGATCCCGCCCGCTAGGCCCGCCTGTTGTGGGGCTTCCTCGCCGGTGGTGAAATCCACGTTGGCCGGGCTGGGCAGATTCACCGTGGTCTGACTCGCGGCCGGCGCCTGGGCGGTGGATCCCGTGGCGACGTTCGGGGTGGTGACGATGATCTGCGCGTTGGTGGGATTGTCGGTGCCGGGTTCGGCGCTTTCCTTGCTCTTGCTGGCGTCCACCGTGGTCTGTGGCACGGTGTTGGTGGGCGAGGTGAACACCTTGGCGGCGGCGCCCACGTTCTTGACCGCGAACTTCCCAGCCCCGGTGACACCGCGCACGGCCAGGCGGCCGGTGCCCATCGCCAGCTTGCCAGCCCCGACCACACCCTTGGCGAGCAGCGGGAGCGCCCCGGGGATGAACGCCGCGCCGACGATCACGCCGGCGGTGATCGCCAACGGCTTGATCACCTTCTTGATCGTGAGCTTCCGCATCCACTTCGGACGCTTGAGCGAGAAGCCGAGCCCGGCGAGGTTGGATCCACCGGGGATCACGGCGGTCCCGGGTGTCACCACGATCGGCTGGCCCTTGACGAGCTGGACCCGCACGCGGTTGTGCCCAGGCCGGAACGCCCCAATCGGCAGCACGCCGGGCGGCGCCGGCTGGTGGAACAACAGCGGGCGAGCGGCGATCCGGGCCGGCCGGGCGGGCCGCGCCGGCATGGGCTTGTGGGCCATGAATCGCTGTGGCGGCTGGGCCGCCCCGAGCTGGTAGCTCATGCGGGCACCTCGAGAGAGC
>JAZDGE010000265.1:0-5247 GCA_043807175.1 Acidobacteriota bacterium | reverse complement strand
CCAGCTCCTCAGCCGGCGCCTCGTCGGGGTCGAGGATCGTCGTGAGGAGCCGGTAGAGAGGTTCGGCGCCGGCGACGCCGGCGAGGGTGTACTCGACGACGCGCACAACGACCCCGTTGCGTGCGCGGCGGCGGTCGGCATCCGACGCGTAGATGGTGCTCAAGAACGAGCCATCGGCGAGGCGCTTCTGACAGGGCAGACGGAGGTTCTTCTTCACCCTCCACAGTTGGTCGCTCCCTGTCGCGCGCATTTCCTGCCACAGATCGAAACCAAAGAAGTTGCGGTCGGCCAGACAGAGCATGCCGGGCCCGATCCAGCGGGTCAGCCCGCGTGCAAGCGTCGTCTCGCCGTCGCGGTAGCCCCCGGTCTGGCTGCCAAACAGCACGTGTGTTCCGTTCTCCACCAGGGAGACGAACCGCACCTGAGGGTAGGCGCTCATTCCACGGCTGGCCGATGGTCTCCCGAACTCCACGGCGTTCGCCCCGGTGTCGGCCACATCAAGCGTGCTCCCGTCGAGGCTGGCCAGGCGCCACCTGCGGTACCAGGCCCCCCTGGTTCCTTCCACGGCAACTGGGCCGACCAGAGCGTCGTGAAGCTCCTTCATGGGCTGCCAGCCCAGCCGGGTCCGGGCCTGGGAGATGCCGGATCGGCCAGCAACCCTCACACGCGAGGAAGGGCCAAGCAGCCATTGCACGCCCTCCAGCAGGCATCGCAAGACCTCGCGATACGACGATTGCATGTAAATAGCCAACGCGACCACGTAGTACACGACCACGTGGGCGGGCAGATCACGCTGTCGCATGCTGGTCTTTCCTGTCTTTTCCAGCGCCGCCCTGATCTCGCTCACCGGCAGCTTCGTTGCTAGTACTCCAAGACTGATGTAGTCCGTGAGGCGTGTGCCCTTCGGAAGCTCTGCCACAGTGCGTGCCATGTGCGAATCTCCTTTCCCTCCGCACATAGCATACCTAAAGAGGCCAGTCTAAGTGAACAGTATTTGATCTAGCCCCCAACCCCAATTGCGAGCGAAGCGAGCTAAGGGCTCGCGCAGAAATAACTTCCGGCTCTCGCATCCCATCTTCGGGCCATCTTCGCCCCGGGCCGCGTCGCGCAATCCTCAACGTAGCGCGCTACGCCTCCGGTTGCGCTTCCTCGCCCGGAACGAATCTGACCCAAATCTGGGCGCGATAGCTCGGAACCTATTCCTACGCGAGCCCTAAGCACGGGAGTTGCGCGACGGCGCGCGGGCGTGCAGCATTGCGGTCGTGCGCGTGCTCCAGATCGTGGCGGCGGATCGTTGGACGGGAGCGGCGGCGACGGCGCTGCAACTGGCCGAGGCGCTGCGCGGCGCCGACGTGGACTGCGATATCGCCTTTCGCCCGGGGAACAACCTTGCCGAGCGGCTGGCCGGCGTTCCCTGGTGTCACCCGCTGCTTGCCAAGGAGCGCTCGCTCGCCGGCGTACGGCGGGCGATCGCGATCGTCCGTAAGCTCGCTGCCGGCTGCGACGTCGTGCATGCCCACCTGCCTCATGATCATGCCCTGGCCCGGCTCGCCCTGGCCGTCCCGCCGCCGGCGCTCGTGCGCTCGATCCATCATCCCCGGCACCTGCGTCGCGATCCCTTCCAGCGCTGGTTGATGGGAGAAACCGTCGCGCTGGGTCTCACGAACAGCACGATGGCGCCTGCTGCCCGGAGGACAGGCGGGCGTCCGTTCGCCGTCCTGCCGATCGCGCTCGAGGAGCGCTTTCTCGCTGTTGCCACCGCCCCCACTTCCCGGCGTGCCGGCATTCGCGCCTCCCGCCGCGCCGCCCTCGGCGTCCCCGCCGATGCCATCGTGGCCGGGTCGGTGGGCAAGCTCGATTGCGGGCGGAGCCAGGACCTGCTCCTCCACGCCCTGGCGGCAGCCCCCGGCATCTGGGGTCTCGTCATCGGCCACGGGCCGAAGGACGAGGCGCTGCGGCGGCTTGCCCGCCGTCTCGGCGTGGCCGAGCGCGTCGCCTGGACCGGCTATGTTGACGACGGGCTGGAGGAGCACTACCTGGCAATGGACCTCTTCGTCTTTCCCGCCGCCGGCTCCGACTGGGCGCACCGGGCGCTCGCCGAGGCCGCCGCCTGCGGCGTGCCGGCCCTCGCCGCCGATCTCGCCGGTGTTCGCGACCTCGTCGAGCCGGGCGCCACCGGTGACATCTTTCCTGCCGAGGACGCCGCCGCGCTCGCCGTGCTGCTCCGCCGCTGGTCGACTGATCCCGCGCTTCGCGAGCGCGCCGGCGCCGCCGCCGCCGCCCGCGCCATCAGGGAGTGGACGCCGGCACGCCTCGCCGCCGCGGCCCTCGATCTGTACCGGCAGGTGCTCTGATTTGCGGAGCCAGGTAAGACACTCTTGGGCTACCGGGAGTGGGTCACCGTGGTGCAGCGTCACATCCGCCCTGCAGTGCGTGAGGCGGACGCTCCAAGAGTGTCATACCTGGCACCGAGCCGAGCGGGGTTTTGGAAAAGCGGCGTGGTCACGGGTCAGGCGAGCGACCCCCAGTAGACCGGCGCAAGTTGCTCCCACGCTCTTCGCCGCGGCCGAAGGCGGCGCGCAGGATGCCGGCGATCGCGGTCGCCCGCAGCGGCGCCTGGCGTGGCTCCCAGTCGGGGGTGGAGCCCGGGGGCGGCGGGTCGGGAGGCGCGGCCAGTCGCAGCTCGACGGCGGGGAACAGCGCCGCCAGCGCCCGCGCCGGGTCGTCCTCGGCTTCCCGCATGCGCCGCTCGAGCGAGGTCAGGATCTCGTAGGCGTCCTTGATCTGGGCGAACCGCAATGGGTTCAGCTCGGGTGGGTAGCGGCGCGCCAGGCGCCGGTAGGCCGCCTCGATCGCCTCGCCGTTCGCTCCCGGCGCCAACCCCAAGACGGCGAATGCTTTCTCGTCCACGGCGTCTCCCTTCCTGGCACGTCACAGGTCGAGCTTCAACTGCTTCCCGGCCGAGCGCTCGCTGCGCCGGCGGCCGCGCGAGGCGGCCGGCGGGCGGCTCGGCCCTCCCTCGTGCTCGCAGCGGCGTTCTTCCCGCTGCAGCCGGCCCGAGAGCGCGATCGCCGCCTTGATCTCCTCCCTTGCGTGGGCCGGAAGGCCGGGAATTCGCAGCACCGCGCGCAGTCTCCGTTGGAATGTGAGGGCGGCGGGGGTTGTCGCGGTCGCGGCGATGAGGATAAGGAGGGAGTCAAGCCAGATCTCCCAATTGGGACCCAGGCGGTCGACCGCCGCCGCGGCGAGGTCCTCGACCACGTGCCGCTCCGCCTCAGACCCCTTCTTGAAGGCGAAGAACGCAGGGCGAAGCAGGTCCAGCGCGGCGCTTTGGGAAGGGAAGCGGCGTTGGTACGCCGCGATGAGCTGGAGGCCACGGTCGAAGGCACAGGCGAGCTCAGCCACCGCCTGCGCCGCCTCGAAGACCTGTATACCTTCCAGGTGGGGTGACAGCAGCTCCAGGTTCGCCTTGAGCGCGCGCATGACGCGCGGGTCCTTACGGTGGCCTTTGAGAAAGTTCACGACTGTGTCCGCGACTGCATCCGCGACCGGCCGCACGACGCCGGCCCACTCCCTGGCCAAGAACAGCGGGCGGACCGCGGCGAGGATGGCGGCGATCCTCATCGGATCCTCGTCGGCGATCGCCCGCATGAAGACGGCGACCGCCTCCGGGTCGATCAGTGCCGCGGGTCGGCGAGTGGCGATGCGGCGAGCGATGGACTCGCCCTCCCTCGGCGATTCCGCACACTCGAAGCCTGCCTCGGCGGCGACGAGCAGGGCCGGGTCGTCAGGCAGGTGCTCGAGGAGCGCCGCGGCGGTCCTGGCGACCGGCAGGCCAAGCGCGACCGCCTCGCTCACGGCCAGCAGGTGGGTGCGAAGGATACGAGCGACCGCGGTGCGCTGGCCTGAGGGAACGCTGCGGCCGAGCTGGCCGGCGATGGCGGCCAGCCGCGCGACGAGAAGGAAATGGAGGCGGCCGGCCGAAAGGCCGTCTCGATCCTCTGGGAGATCGTCGGGGTCGAACGCTTCCTCCTCCAGCTCGTCGGAGTCGTCATCAATTTCGTCGTCGAGCCCTGCCGAAGCTCTGTGGAGAGCGTCGATCTCGAGCGCCCAGAGCGTGGCGAGGCGCCCGCTGTCGCGCTCACCGCGCGCCGTCGCGGCAAGCAGCTCGGCGAGCTCGACATGTCGGTCGCCGTTGAGGGCTGACATCGCCTGGTGGCGCTGTCGCTGGGCTTCAAGCCATCCTGGGGGGGCCTCTCCGGCGGCCGCGACCTGCGGAATGACGAGCGCCGCGTGTCGGTCGAGCAGATCCGCCAGGGCGCCGGCATCGCCTTTGGTGGCGAGCCGGAGCATCCGCCACCAGATCGTGCGGGCGGCGAGGCGAAAGTGGCGCAGTAGCCCCTCTCCGGCGTCTCCGGCCAGGAGCCGCTCGAGACTCTCGAGCTCGCCGTGCCCTTTTGTGAGCCAGTGGAGAAGGGTGGCGTAGGGGGAGCCCTGCGGGCTGCGGCAAAGCGTCAAGAAACCGCTGGCGAGATCGGCGAGCGCCTCGGCCGCGCCGGCCACCTCGTTGACGGCGGCGCGCTCGCCGGCGCCGGGCACGTCGCCAAGCGCCCCGGCCGCCTTGCGCAGCGCCGTGACATGACGTCGTTCGGCGGCGAAACCCGCCTGCGCCAGCTCCGCCAGCACGCCCGCAAGGGCGGCCACGGCCTTGGCGAAGGGGGTTGTGAAGGCAGGCCCGGAGCGCTTACGCACGGCGCCGCCGTCTTCTCCGCCCAGCACTCGCTCGAGCGCAAGCAGCTCCCGGGCCGAAACGGAGAGCAACACCGGCGGTGCAGGCTGGTCGGCGCCGGCGAGCGCGCAGAGGTTCTCCACCGCGGCGACCATCGCCGGGCTCAGAGGCCCTGCCGCCGCCGCCGCGGCGAGGTCCGCGAGAGCGGTCCGTGCCTGCTCCTTGTGCCCGGCGGCGAGCGCCGCCACTGCGCCGGCGAGGGAGACCAGCGGCCGGCCGGCGGCACGGTGAGCGAGAGCGCGGGCGAGCTCCACGAGCTCAGCGACGTCGCCGGAGGCCAGGGCGGCCGTGATGGCGTGGTCGACCACCTCGAGGTAGTGTGGAGCGGAGCCCGCCGGGCTCGCGAGGGACCGGTGGGCCACGGCCAGGTACTCGCCCCAGGCCCCGCGCGCGTGCAGCCGCGCGAGCTTGTCGCGCAGCTCGTCGCCGCGCGGGCGCTGCTTCTTCTTGTGCTGCTT
>JAZDGE010000264.1:0-4761 GCA_043807175.1 Acidobacteriota bacterium | reverse complement strand
AACCCCGAACCCCGAACCCCTGCTTTTCGAGTGGGGGCCTGAGCCCGGAGCCCGGAGCCCCGCCTTTTCCCCGCATTAGGTATCATCGATTGCGATGCTTGCGCCGGGCGCGACGCTGGGCCGTGTCGAGCTGAGATCCCTCCTCGGCCGAGGAGGAATGGGCGAGGTGTGGCGCGCCTACGACCCCCGGCTTGGCCGCGAGGTCGCGCTGAAGGTCCTGCCACCGCAGTTGGCGGCCTATCCCGAGAGCGTGCCTCGCTTTGAGCGCGAGGCGCGCGCGCTGGCCGCTCTCAATCATCCCCAGGTGGCGCAGATCTATGAGGTCGGAGAGGAGACCCCGTCGAGGGTTGCCGGGCTCTCGCCGATCGACAACAGACCACTGCGCTTTCTTGTCATGGAGCTGGTGGAGGGCGAGTCGCTGGCAGCCCGCGTCAGGCGGCAGCCCCTGGCCATCGAGGAAAGCCTTCGCCTGGCGGCGGAGCTCTCACGGACGGTCGCGGCGGTACACGCCCGGGGTGTGGTTCACCGCGACCTCAAGCCGGGCAACATCGTGCTCACCCCTGACAATTCCCACCAGGTGCTCGATTTCGGGCTTGCGCGGCTGCGCCGACCCCCCGCGCAACAGCCCTACGCCGACATCACCGAGGTGCTCAGCGACTCGGGGGTGGTCGTGGGAACGGCGGCGTACATGGCGCCCGAGCAGATCCGCGGCGAGGACTGTGACGAGCGCTGCGATGTCTGGGCGCTGGGCTGCTGCCTCGGTGAGCTGCTCGGCGGCCGCCGGCTCTTCGACGGGGCGACCGTGCCGGAGATCACCGCCCGTGTGCTGGCAGCCCGGCCCGACCTCTCGGGTCTACCTCCCGACACGCCCGCTGCGGTCCGGAAGCTGCTCGACGAGTGTTTTTCCCTCGAGCGCGACAAGAGGCCCGCAATGGACGAGGTGGCGGCGCGCCTCGAAGGCATGCTCACGCCCCAGGCGCGGCGGACCTCGCGCGTGCCCTTCGCGGCGCGCTGGTTGGTGGGCGGAGCGGCGGTGCTGGTGGTCGCCGGGGCGGGTCTCTGGGTCGCGTTCGGCCCGGGCCGGGCTGGCCGGGCTGAAACGCCGGGCGCCGGACTGCGCGTGGTCGTCGGGGAGATCAAGGCCAGGTCTTTGCCGGTGCGCCTGGCGGGCTTGCGTGGACAGGTGTCCGGCGAGCTCCTGGGCGTGCTCGGCGCGCGCCGGAGTCTTGAGGTTGCCGAGCGCGGCCGCGGCGGCGTTGGCGTGCGCGGGTTGGTGACCGGGGAAGGCGCAAAAGTGAGACTTCGTCTCACTGCAACGGACTCTGGCTCTGGCGTGGTGGTGGCCTTTTGCGAGCAGGACCTCGATCCGGAGCGTCCCCAGGAGGGGGCCGCAGCGGCGGCTCAGGCGCTCGCCGATGCGCTCGAGCTGGAGGCGGTCTGTCGCGAGGTGGGCAGGGAGGATCCCTTGCACGGTTTTCTCGTGCGGCGGACCAGCATCCTCTCAGCGGCGAGGGTCTTTCAGGAAGGCGTCGGCTACTACACCCGTACTCGCTTCGGGGATGCCGAGACCAGTCTGCGCCGGGCGCTCGCGACCGACCCTGCCTTCTGGCCGGCGTTGCTCTACCGGGCGCAGGCGGCGGGAGCCACCAGCCACTTCGGTGAGGGGAGGGCGTTTCTGGCCCAAGGGAGAGCGCTTCACCCCCAGCCTGACGCCATCGAGGCGGCGGTCTTCGAGGTGGCGGACGCACTGCTTGCCGACGATAGCCACCGCTTGCTGGAGGCGCTGGAGCGGGCGCGCAAGTCCTTCCCGACCTCGGGCGAGCTCACCTACCGCACCGCCTGGGCCTACCGCGGGCTCGACCAGCCAGAACGCGCGATTCCGCTGCTGGAGGCGCTACTGGCGCAGGGGTGGCAGCCCGACTGGAGCCCGACCCGCGAGCAGCTTGCCCTGGGCCAGCTCCTGGTGGGCCGCACCGAGGCGGCTCTCGCCACCGCCGCCGCCGGTGAGGAGCGCTTCCCGCAGCGCTACGGCTACGCCTTGACGGCCGCCCATGCGTTCCACCAGCTCGGCCAGACCGCGGAGTCGCGCCAGGCGCTTGCCCGCGCGATCCGCAAGCGCACCGACTTCGGTCAGGCCGACCCTCTCACCGTGCACCAAGTTGCCCAGTGGTGGGCGGCCTCAATTCGCTGGCCGGAGGAGGTGGAGCGGCAGTGGCTCGCGGTGCTCGAGGAGGCCGGGCGCCAGCTCCGCGAGCACCCCGGCAACGCCGAGCTGCTGCAGGCCAGCGCCGAGGCCCTCAACGGCCTGGGCCGGCACGCCGAGGCGCGGGCCGCGCTGGAACCGCTCGTGGCCGGCGGGACCGAGCTTCCCTACGTGTATTTGGCGCTTGCGCGCGCGCGTTTCCGCGCCGGCGCCGCCGCCGATGCACGGGCGGCGCTGGCGAGGGCCGAGGAGCTGTGGCGCCGAGGCCAGACGCCGGGGCTCGGTAATCTCGCCTATAACATCGGCTGCGCCTGGCTTTTCGTCAGCGAGCGCGAGAACGGGCTGGGATGGCTGCTGCGCGCACGCGATCAGGGCGGCATCGACCGCCTGGACCTCGCTCTCGACCCGGAGCTGGACGTCTTGCGCCAGGCCGGTCTCCTCGCTCAGCTCGCCAAGCCTTAGAGGAAACTACGGGGTCCGGGCACCGGGGTCCGGGCACCGGGCTCCAGGCTCCGTCTCCCCCACCCATCCGGAGGTCTGTTCGAGGACAGGCAAGTTCTTCACCCGCAGTGGGTCGCCGACAGTACCGGGATAGCCGGGTCCCGGAGCCCTGCGCCGTTTTTCGGTCCTGCGAGCCCGCTACCGGCGGGTAGGGTTGGCGAATACCCTGTTCCCAGTCCCCTGTTTCTTGTTCTCAGTCCCCAGTCCCTGACCCCTGGGTGGGTGGGGGCCGGAGCCCGGCGCCCTGAGCTCGCCTTTGCCGATCTGCTAGCGTAATGGCGTGGGAGTGAGGATACCCGCGAGGCTGCGCCACACCTTCCGCGCGTTGCGGCACCGGCAGTTCCGTATTTACTGGCTGGGACAGGGCGTCTCGGTAACCGGCACCTGGATGCAGACGATGGCGCAGGGCTGGCTGGTCTACCGGCTGACCGACTCGCCGCTGGCGCTCGGGGTCCTGTCGGCTGCACGCTTCGGGCCCTCGCTGCTGGGCTCGCCGATCGCCGGTGTGATCACTGATCGGTTTTCCCGGCATCGCCTGGTGCTTCTGACGCAGACCCTGGGGCTCGCCCAGGCCAGCGTGATGGCGGCGCTGACGCTCGCCGGCGTGATCGAGGTATGGCACGTGCTGCTGCTGGCGCTTCTACAGGGCGTGGTGGACACGCTCGACATGCCGGCGCGGCAGACGCTTCAGGTCGATTTGGTCGGGCTCGACGACCTTCAGAGCGCGGTGTCGCTGAACTCGACCGCCTTCAACGGCGGGCGCATGGTCGGCCCGGCCATTGCCGGGATGCTCGTGAGCATGTATGGCGAGGGCGTCTGTTTTCTTGCCAACGCGCTGTCCTACCTCGCGGTGCTGATCGCGCTGCACTCGTTGCGGCTCGGGCCGGGAGCGGTGGCCGGGGCTTCCTCGGTGCGCGCGGAGCTGCTCGAAGGAGTTCGTTTCGCATGGCACGAGCGACGAGTCAGGCGCATACTCCTCGCGGTCTCGGTGACCTCCTGTCTCGGCCTCTCGTACAGCAGCCTGCTGCCGGTGTTCGCGCGCGATGTGCTGCACGGGGGCGCCAACGGCTATGGCGCGCTCCTGGCTGGCGCCGGCCTGGGCGCCATCGCCGGCGCCCTGCTGGTCGCCTCCCGCCGCCAGGACGGCGGCACCGATGCCCTGATCGCCCTCGCGCAGGCCGGTCTGGGCCTGGGCCTGCTGGCGCTCGCCAGCACCCGCAGCCTGGCGCTCGCGGTCACCGCCATGGTCTTCATCGGCCTGGCGGTGGCGGTTCAGCTCGCGACCACCAACGGGCTGCTTCAGACCACCGCACCGCCGGCGCTGCGTGGCCGGGTTCTCTCGCTCTACATCTGGCTGTTTGCCGGGCTGGCGCCGGTCGGCGGGCTGGCGGCGGGCGCCGCCGCCGAGAGTGTGGGTGCGGCCTGGACCGCAGCAGCGGCGGGAGTGGCCTGCCTGGTGTCGGCGCTGCTCGCGGCGGCGGGGGCGGCCCGCCGGCGTGCGGGCGGAGCCGTGAGCACGTAGAATCGGGCAGGGGAGGGTTCGATGCGGGTCGAGATCACCTACTGCGCGGTGTGAAACTACGAACCTCGGGCTGCCGGTCTGGCAGCCGAGCTGAAGCGGGCATTTGGCGCCGATGTCAGGCTCATTGCGGGATCCGGCGGCGTATTCGAGGTCCGGGCCGACGGGCGGAGCATCTTCTCCAAGCACGAGACCGGGAGATTCCCCGAGCCCGGCGAGGTTACTCGCCTGCTGGGATGACGAGCCGGGCGGTGTGGTCGCTCGCTTCCGGCGAGGAGCTGCTTGCCAATAGCTGCAAGCTATCAGCAATCAGCTATCAGCGATCAGCAATCAACACAAGCCTGAGAGCTGATGGCTCATGGCTCTCGGCTTGGACGTGAGCCGGCGTTGCTGCCAAGAGTCCCCGACGCCTCTCGCACGAGGACTAATCCCACGGAAGCCCATGCCATAGAGCGCTTTCTGTTTACGCCTTCTAGGCTCAGAGGGCTCGAAGAGCGCTTCTGGCTGGACTGCCCGAGAGCTGAAAGCTGATAGCTGA
>JAZDGE010000263.1:0-2106 GCA_043807175.1 Acidobacteriota bacterium | reverse complement strand
GAACTACATCATCTTCCGCTTCAAGGGTGGGGCTGCCGATGTGCAGCGGCGCGAGCGCCGCGTGCGTTTCATCGCCGAGGTGATGCAGCGCCTTGGATTCGAGGTCGACCGCCGGCAGGATCTGCTCAATGCCTGGGCGCGAAAGCTGCCCCGCGAGCAGACCGAGGAGTTGCTGGCGATGCTGGGACGGCTGATGTCGTGCGCCCGGCAACTGGACGTCGTGATGCACGCCGAGACGACGGTGCAGGCCTGCGTGGACGCCTTCCTCGGCGGCCGTTACGAGTTCTTCGATTTCAGCGCCGGCGAGCTGGGCGCAGGAATGTCGTAGGTTTGTGGGCCAGGCACTCCTGTCTGGCCATGCAGAGTCCCGCGATCTTGCAAGGACAGACAAGAGTGTCTGTCCTCCTTGCTTTTCCTGTGCAGACGCCGCCTTCGTACCCGTGACCTTTGCCGTCTCGGGTGGGCGGGGGGACGGACCACTGACCACGGACCACGCCTCTTCCCCAGTTGGGAGGGGGCCCGGACCCCGGATCCCGGACCCCGGATCCCTGTCTTCTCAGTGGCCTCCGCCGCGTCGGAACAGCGCCCCGGCGAGCCAGCCGGCCGCGAGCGCGATCGCAATCGCAAGGCTCGCGTAGAGCGCCGCCTGCCGGTCAGCGAGGCGCGAGAGCCACGCCACGAGGCCGGACTTGCGAACAAACAGCTCGTTGTCCTCGCGCCCAAGAAGCGCGCCATCAGAGAGGAAGTAGGTCACGATCGTGTACCTGCCGTCGGGCGCCTGCGAGGGAAGAAGGAACCGATGGTAGAAGGCGCCCGCCCCATTGAGGCGCAGGCCGTTGCCGCGGACGCGGTAAAGGTCCCGCTCCGATTGCAGGGCCCAGAAGCCCTCGAGGGCGCGGTCAAGCTCGCCGGCGCGGAGTGATCCGGAAAGGCATTCCAATGTCGCACTGGCGCGCAGAGCGCCCCGGCCGACGATGATCCCGAGCGGCGCGAGAACCGGGTTCCAGGACTCGCTCTCGGCGTCATGTGTGCAACTGGCGAAATGATTGCAAACGGTGCAGTTGGCGTTCACGAGGTAAAGGCCGGGCGCATCGGTGAGCCGGTACTGGCGTACCCCCATCCAGAACAGGGCGACCCTGCCCTTTTCCATCAGGCGCACGGGACCGGCGCTGCCCGACTCCATCACCGCCACGACACGGGTGGTTCCAGGCGGGGCCTGGCCATAGAGAAAGACCTCCTGGCCAGAGAAAGTGATGGTGACATTGACCCGGCGGGTCTCGACGAAGGTGATTGCGTCGCTGGCCTGGGCGGCGCGTGCAGGTAGGGTGAGCGCGAGTGCGAGTGAAATCGCGAGGCGGTGCATCAGTGGCCACCTCCCGACTTGGCAAAGTCGATGAGATGCGTTGGCGTCGAAAGGAGCTGGAAGAGCAGGAGCGCCATCACGACCATCACGATGAGCGCGAGGAACACGCGGATCTGCTCACCGCGCAAGCGCCTGCTCGCCATCACGCCGAACTGGGCGCCGATCACCGATCCGGCAAACAGCGTGACCGCGAGCAGAATGTCGACTGTGTGGTTGAAGATCGCCTGTTGAAAGCTCACGTTGGCGGAGGTCAGCACGATTTGGAAGAGGTCGGTGCCGACCGCCACCCGGGTGGGGATGCCAATGATGTAGATCATCGCCGGCAGCATGATGAACCCCCCGCCGACGCCGAGAAATGCGGCCAGCACGCCAACCAGAAAACCGGCGAGGACCGGGAGCAGGATCGAGGTTTGGAGGCCCGACTTGGCGAAGTACATTTGCAGCGGCATGCGGGCGAAGAACAGGGTCAGGCCACTCTTGCGCGGCTCGCCCGCATGGCGTCCGCCACGCCAGGCCCGCAGGCCTTCGAGAAACATCGTGGTGCCGATGAAGCCGAGCACCAGCACATAGACGAGCTTGAGGGCGAAGTCGAAGTTGCCAAGGTTGCGCAACAGCTTGACGACCTGGACGCCGACTACCCCGCCGGCGAAGCCGCCACCCACGATCACGAGGCCCATCTTGTAGTCGACATTGCCGAGCCGGGAGTGGGAGAGCGCCCCCGAAGTAGCGCCGGCGGTAATCTG
>JAZDGE010000262.1:0-4160 GCA_043807175.1 Acidobacteriota bacterium | reverse complement strand
CGCTGGCTCGATAAGTAGCCAGAGAAGGGCCCGCTCCAACGCCGTGACGACTGCCTTGCCGGTGACCCGTGGAGGGCGAGTCACGGCACGCGGACTCGCTGCCTGACTGCCCGCTGACTGATGCCTACGGCTTCTTGAGGTACTTGGCGTGGTCCGCGTAGGTGAGGCCGTAGGGGCCGTACCAGGGGATGATGCGAATCGCGAGCCGGCCGGCCTTGACGGCGGGATCGGTTTTGGCGAGCTCCTCGGCCTCGGCCCGGGTCTCGGTGTCGAAGATGAAGATGCCGCGCAGCGACTGGTCGGTGTCGCCGGCCTCGTAGAGGAAGGGCCCGGCAATCAGCAGCCGGCCATCCTCGGCGAGGCGGTTGATGTTGGCGAGGTGCGCCTGCTGAAGCTTCGCGGTCGCCTCGGTCTGCTCCGGCGTCCAGCTCGGCCCCCGGGTGAGGAAGCCCATGTAGTAGACGCGCATGCCGTTCTCGTCGGGCTCGCGCAGCGACTTCTTGGCCGGCTCCTCGGCTCCGGCGAGCAGCGGCAGGGCGACAAACGAGAGCAAGGACCATTTGATCCAGCGGTGCATGGTGGCCTCCACCTGCCTTCCCGCCGGTTTTGGCGAGGGGCAGGTGAAGCTAGCATGCGCGAGCGCCCGCCGTCATGATCTACCCGACTCGCTCGCGGGCTCACAGCGCCGGGCAAACCTCTGCCTTCTTGTGCCGTATCCTCATTGGAGAGCGAGGTAGGGAGGTAACCGTGGCGAAGTTCGTGCTCTGGCTGATCCTGCTCGTGCTGTGCTGGCCGCTGGCCTTGCTGGCGCTCCTGCTCTACCCGATCGTGTGGCTCTTCCTGTTGCCGCTCCGCATCCTCGGGATCGCGGTGGGCGGCGTGCTCGAGCTGCTGCGCGCCATCATCACGCTCCCAGCGCGGGTGCTGGGCGGGAAGACGCGGTAGAACAAACGGCGGGCTCCGGGCTCTGTTTTCCCCACCCGTCCCGAGACTCCTTCAAGGGAAAACGATCTGGCCCTTCGCTGGGGTGGTCTGGTCTGCACCAGCTCCGATCTCGGCTAACCTGTCACCCGGAGGTCGTGATGAGTGATCAGGGAGCGCCCGCGCTTTACATCGGTATCGCCGGAACGGTGGTCGCCCTCGACCGGGCGACGGGCACCGAGCTGTGGCGATCCAAGCTGAAGGCGAGCAGCAATTTCATCAATGTCGCCTGGGAATCCGGGACACTACTGGCCGCCACCGGCGGCGAGCTCTACCGCCTTGACCCGGCGACCGGCGTGTTGCTCTGGCACAACAAGCTGAAAGGGCTCGGGACCGGCCTTGTCACCTTTGCCGGCACTGCCAGCCAGGTAACGGTAGCCGGGGAGCGCCGGCGGCAGGAGGAGGCGACCGCAGCCACGGTTGCGGCAGCCAGCTCGTAGCTTTTCTGATGGCGCTGGAACCGACGCCGGACTGGGCGTTTGACGATCTCGACCGGGCCGCGATGGATCTGGCCCTGGCCGAGGCGCGGGCGGCGGCGGAAAGTGGGGATGTTCCGGTCGGCGCGGTGGTGGCCGGCAGGAACCGAGAGGTGCTCAGTCAGGCGGCCAACCGGCGCGAGCGCGACGGCGATCCCACCGCGCATGCCGAGCTGCTGGCGCTGCGCGAAGCGGCGCGCCGCCTCGGTGCCTGGCGTCTGGATGGCTGCACCCTCTACGTGACCCTCGAGCCCTGCGCGATGTGCGCCGCCGCCTGCGTGCTGGCGCGGCTCGACGCGGTGGTCTGGGCGGCGGCCGATCCCAAGGGTGGTTTCTGCGAGTCGCTCGCGAGGCTTCTGGACGATCCCCGCCTCAATCACCGGGTGGCGAGCCGAAGCGGGCTGCGCCAGCGCGAGGCCAGCGAGCTGCTCGCGGCTTTCTTTGCAAACTTGCGCGGCCAACGCTAGACTTCGCTCCCCGGTGCGGAGAGGTGCCGGAGCGGTCGATCGGGGCGGTCTCGAAAACCGTTGACCCTTTGCGGGGTCCGGGGGTTCGAATCCCCCCCTCTCCGCCATCAGGAGGATTGGGCAAGGCAATGGGCTGGAGAGGTGTCCGAGTGGCCGAAGGAGCACGCTTGGAAAGCGTGTGTGCGGGTAACTGCACCGCGGGTTCGAATCCCGCCCTCTCCGCCAGCTCAACGAATGCATTGGCCAGCGGTCTTTCAGGCGCCTTCACGCGCGGACTTGCCGTCGCGCCGCCGCGGAGAGGGCGGGTGAGAACCCGCGTCGGGCGGTTGGGAGGGTGGTGTGCGGGGGTGCGGGTTCGACCTCGCGGGGGAGTGGGAGGGTGGCGAGACGCGGGCGGCGAAATCAGCGATCTTGGCAGCGGGAGGGGGGCTGGAGGCTGTGTGGTGTGGGCATTGGAGCCTGAATGGTGCTCCCGCCATCCCGCCCTCTCCGCCAGCTCAACGAACGCATTGGCCGACAATTCCGCAGCCGCCGCCACGCCCAGCTTGACTAGCGCGGTGTTGCAGAAAGGGTGGGTGGGGGAAACGGACCCCGGACCCCGGACCCCGGACCCCGTTCTTTTCTCCAGTCGTGGGAAGCAAGGAGCTCGGGTCCCGCGCGCCAGGGCGCCCCGAACCTCGTCAGGCCCGGACGGGAGCAGCGATACGGGGAAAACTCTGGGCGCCGCGGTGTCCCCGAGCTCCTTGCTTCACCACGGCAGTGGGACAGGGCACCGGGCCCCGGCCCCCGGGCTCGGGTAGCCGTGGCAACCTCGGCGCCCTGGGCTGGTCCGCGATGCCTGACACAAGGGTTCTGGGTGGTTGGGGGATTTCGTGAGGGACGGCCACCGATAGCTGAACTGGTTGTTCCTTTTGCCTTTCGCCTTTCGCCTTTCGCCTGTTCCGCTTTCGCCTTTCGCCTTTCGCCTGTCGCCCTGGGTGGGTGGGGGCGATGAGCTACCAGGTGCTGGCGCGACGCTGGCGCCCGCAGTGCTTCGAGGACCTCATCGGCCAGGAAGTGGTCGTGCGCACGCTGCGCAACTCTCTTGCCACGAAGGAAATCTCCCATGCCTACCTGTTCTCGGGGCTGCGCGGCGTGGGCAAGACGACAGCGGCGCGGCTACTCGCCAAGGCGCTCAACTGCGAGCATGGCCCGACCCCGGAGCCCTGCGGTACCTGCGTGGCGTGCACAGATATCACCGCCGGTAGATCGCTTGATGTTCTTGAAATCGATGCCTCGTCCGAGAGAAAAATCGACGACATGAGGGAGTTGCGTGAGATTATCCGCAACGCTCCACTTCGTGATCGGTACCGCGTAGTAATTCTCGACGAGGCGCACCAGATCTATCGCGACTCCTGGCCAGTGCTCCTCAAAATGATCGAGGAGCCCCCGGCACACGTGGTTTTCATTTTCGCATCGACCGACAGGGGGGCATTCCCGGATACGATCCTGTCGCGGTGTCAGCAGTTGGATTTTCGCCCGATTTCCGTGGAATTGATCGAGGAACGTCTGGGCCGCGTGGCGCAAACCGAGGGGTTCGAGCTCGGCGCCGGGGCCGGACAGCTCATCGCGCGCGCCGCCGACGGCAGCCTGCGCGACGCGCTGTCGCTGCTGGAACGTGTGCGCGCCTTCGGCGGCGACGTCATCGACGAGCGGGCGGTGACGGAGGTGCTGGGCCTCTCGCCGGCGGAGGCGCTGCTGGCGATCTGGCGCAGACTGGTCGAGGGGGACCTCGCCGGCGTGCTCGCCCTGATTCGCGAGGAGGAGAGGCTCGGGCGCGACCTGCGCGCCCTCTACGGGCAGCTCGTCGAGGTGCTGGAGGCGCTGCTCCTGCTCGCCTGTGATCCCCAGGTGAAGGTCCCCTACCCGGCGGCGATGCGGCAGGCGCTGCTCGAGAGTGCGGGCGTGGTCGGGGCGCCGTTGCTGTTGCGCTTGCTGCAGCTTGCCCTCGAGCAACGCCAACTGATCGCGGGGGCCGAGCGCCCGGCGCTGGCGGTCACGGTGGCGGTGGGAAGACTCGCATTGTGGCCGCGCCTGCGGCGGGTCGAGGAGCTGCTTGCGGGCGCGAGCGCAGGCGCCGAGGTCGCCCCGGCTCCGGCCCGGACCACCGCGCGAGCGGCTGCGATTTCGCCGCCCGCCGCGACGCCACCGGCCGCTCCGTCCCCAGGCGACCCCCGCTCGCGCCTCGCCGATGCGC
>JAZDGE010000261.1:0-2702 GCA_043807175.1 Acidobacteriota bacterium | reverse complement strand
GACTGCCAGTTCGCGAACCACCCCGCCACTACCGGTGTCTCCAGCCGAACCCCGAAAATAGCCCAAGCTGCCACACCCCCGCCAACTTCCACGCCATCAAGCGCCTCCGCGGTCGCGCCCGGGTCGATTCCGAAACGGCTGTTGCCGCCGCATGGGGGTTGACAGGCGGCGCGGACTGTGCAAAAATGTCGGCGTGCGTTGGTTTTGTTGCCGTAGATGTGGCGTAAAAATGAGGTAACTCCGCCGCGAGGACCAGCGACCTCGCGGTTTTTTGCTGTCTGCCGGGACGCTCCCGGCTGGAACACCGGCGGTATAAGCAGCCGTCAGTAGGGTTAAGGAGAAAGCAGTATGGCGCAGGGCACAGTCAAGTGGTTCAACGATACCAAGGGTTTCGGATTCATTACCCAGGAGGGCGGCGAGGACGTATTCGTTCACTACTCCGCGATCTCGGGCGATGGATTCCGCACGCTGAAGGAAGGCTCGCGGGTCGAGTTCGACATCGTCCGCGGACCGAAGGGCCTCCAGGCCGCGAACGTTCGCGCGCTCTAGGCTTGAGGGGAAGGCAGGTAGATCAACATGCCTCAGGGTAAGGTCAAGTGGTTCAACGATGCCAAGGGGTACGGGTTCATCACTCAGGACGGCGGCGAGGATGTCTTTTGCCACTTTTCCGCGATCGAGGGTGACGGCTATCGTTCCCTAAAGGAAGGCGACCCGGTCCAGTTCGAGGTCACTCGCGGCCCCAAGGGCCTGCAGGCCTCCAACGTACGCAAGGCCTAGTCAAGAAATCAAAACGCACAGGCCAAGAGCGGCGCTTCGGCGCCGCTCTTCCTTTTTCGCGCGATCCCTCGCAACGAGAGCCACTCAGGTTTTGGAGGACGTGATGACGGCGGCAATTCACGAGCCGCTCGCCTTGCGCAGTAGCTCCAGCGCCGCGCCGTCATCGCCGAGGGCGCTGGTGAGCGGCGCGATGCGGGCGGGCTGCCGCCAGGCGAAGAGCACGCTGTCGCCGCCCGAGAGCACGCCGTCGCCATCGTCCTCGATGAGCGTCAGGAAGCGTTCGCCCGCGCGCAGCGCATCGCCGCCAGCGACCTCCCTGCCCCAGCGCAAGGCCGACCCGTTGCTGCCCGCCAACCCGCCTCCCACGATCACATCAATCGGCTCCGGCTCGCGCCAGGGCCAGGCCAACGGATCGCCGCAGGCCGCTGCCGCCGCGACCGCTTGCGGCGTGACGATCAGGCCCTGCGCAACCAGCTCCGCCGGGCTCAGGCGCAGCGGCCAACCCGACCCACCGCCGGGCCAGCAGCCGGGCGCGAAGGTAAAACAGCCCAGACGCAGGTGGCGGCCGAGCTCGGAGCTTACGCCGGCAGGCAGGGCGACAGCGATGGCAACTCCGGGAACGGCGCCGGCCAGCGCCTCCCCCGCCCCCGGCGAGGCCACCGACTCGCGCGCCACCAGGTCGCTCTCGCTCCGGTAGGCCCCGATTCGCACCTTGAAGCGGAACATGCCGCCGGCCAGCCTGTTCCCAGCCAACGGCTCGGCCAGAAAGTCGTCGTTGTGCGACTCGAATCCCACCTCGGTAATGAGATACTGTCGCATTTCTGGCGCGAGGAAATCCTTGTAGGCCAGCCTCTCGACCTGGGCGGCGCCGACGCCCGAACCGCCAAACAGCGACGGCTCGACGGTGTACCAGGTCGCACGCAGGACGCCGCCGGAAGCGGGCCAGTTGGAGAGCGGCTCAACTGCCACCCGCCGGCGGTCAAGCTCGGCCTCCGGCAGCGCGCAGATCCGGCGCACCGGCGCGGCGCCGCGCCGGAAGGTCACGACCGCCGCGGCTCGCACCCTCGATCCGGCCGGAAGCAGGCGGAGGCGATCCGAGGCCACCGCCTCGCCGCTCCCCTGCAGCACCACCCGAACCTCGACGAGGCGCGGCATCGCCGCTTGCCGCCACCGCCACCAGGCCGCCACCCCACCGACGGCAATGCCTACCGAGAAGAGAACCGCGAGAAGGCGCCGCCGATCGCTGTCCACGCGCCGATTCTAGCCCGCATTTCTCAGCGGACGTCCTGCGTGCTTGACAACGAGGACCACTCATCCGAAGGTAGTCGCGAGGATGTTCGGGCGCGGTGACCGGTGCCGCCGGCCCTGCGGTCGGGTAACACCCCGAGTGGGGTGCACCAGAAGGGCACTCTCCGATGCGCCAAGCGCAAGGTTTGACTCTCTCTCTGGTCGTCGTGTCCGGGTTGATATGCGGTGGGCATTTAGCGCTGGCCACGGCGGTTCGGCCCGCCGCGCTCAGCCACCTTCTTGCGCCCTCTTCAGCCGTTCACTTCACGGCGCAGATGGCGGCCCCCCTGTCGCAGGCACCCTCGGCGAATGCCGAAAAGACACGTCCACCGGCGCTCGCCGAGGCGCTCTCAACGCTGCCGTCCGCGGAGCTCGGTATGGCCTTCGACTGCTACCACGTCGGCGGAGTGAGCCGAGCCGAGGCCGAGGAGATGCTGGGCCTCGACCTCGCGATGGCGTACCTCGGTGAGACACAGGAGGCGTGGTTTCTCTCGCAACCCCAAAGTCGGGGCGCCACCGAGGCTGATGCCGCCGGCGAAGCGGCCGATCGCGACGGCCGGCCTTGGAGCTCGCGGGCCGATCGGCTCGGGCGCCTGACGCTGGCGGAGTTTGCCTCGGAGCTCGATCTGCTGCTGGCG
>JAZDGE010000260.1:0-4771 GCA_043807175.1 Acidobacteriota bacterium | reverse complement strand
GGCGATCCCACCGGCAAGAAGGCGACCCGGCCGCAGCTTTCGCGCGAGCAGATCGAGGCCAATGCCGAAACCTACCGCCGGCAGATCTTCAAGCTCCTCGACCCGGAGACCACTGTCATCGACTTCAACTCGCGCTGGCTCGGCGCGCTCTCGAGCGAGGATTGGATCCGGCTTACTGCTCGGGTGACAGTGGCGCAGATGCTCGAGCGCGAGGACTTCAAGAAGCGCCTCGAGAACGGCCAGGCGATTCACCTGCACGAGCTGCTCTATCCAGTCGCACAGGCCTACGACTCGGTGGCGCTTGCCGCCGACGTCGAGCTTGGCGGTACCGATCAGCTCTTCAACTTGCTGGTAGGGCGCGACCTGATGGAGAAGCTCGGGCTGCCGCCCCAGATCGTGATGACGCTGCCGCTGTTGGTGGGCCTCGACGGCGTCGAGAAGATGTCGAAATCGCTCGCCAACTACATCGCGGTCGAGGATGCGCCCGAGGAGATGTTCGGCAAGCTGATGTCGATCTCCGACGAGCTCATGTGGGCCTACTGGCTCCTCCTCACCGACGTTTCCCCCGCTGCCATCGAAGCACTGAAGGCAGTGGTGGCTAGCGGCGCCCGCCATCCCATGGAGGTGAAGTTCGAGCTCGCGCGGTGCATCACCACCGATTTCCACGATGCTGTTGCGGCGGCCGCCGCCGAGAGCCACTTTCGCAGCGTCCACCAGCGCCGCCAGGCCCCGGACGAGATCCCCAAGAGGCCGCTGCCCGCAAGTGGAACGCCTCTCCCACTCGCGCGCGCACTGGTGATGGCCGGCCTCGCCGAGAGCAATAGCGCCGCGCGCCGCCTGCTCGAGCAGGGCGGCGTGCGCCTCGACGGCGTCACCATCCGCGACGTGCAGGCAGTGATCGCCGCCGTCCCGGGCGCCCAACTGCTCGTCCAGGTCGGCAAGCGCCACTTCGCCAGGCTGGTCTTCAAGTAGTAGCCCGCCCGCACGAATCGAGACCTCCCGCGGCCGCATGTGGGGCGGTGGACGGGCGAGCGTAGGCGCTAGGTTAATGTCCCGGCCAGAGTTGGTCTTGGACCTGGACCTAGACTTAGACCTAGACCTCCCGCGGTTGGTAGTTCCTCGCGAGCATTGCAGCGGGGGTGTCGGAAGCTGATGCCTGCCTCGACTCAGGGCGGTAGGACGAGCGCCAATGCCGCTGTCGACTCTAAACTTCCCCCAGCGTGCTACCACTCACTCAACGGGCGCAGGTAGATGCCTGCCGCGACCTCCTCCTCGAGTGCGAGCAGGGTGCGGTCAACCTCGAGGACCAGCGAGGGTTTCCGCTGGCGCAGCGTCACCACTGCGCCGGGGGTGATGCCGAGGTCGGCAAGCTGCTCGAGACGATCGCGGTGGCGTGGGGCGACCAGCACCACCCGGCCGCGCTGGCCGGGGAGCAGATCGACGAGGCGCGAGATTAGCGGCGCGACCCGGCGAGTAAGCGTCGCGCAGCACCCGCCCGGCGGGATCGGCCGGCCATGCGGACAGACCGGCGGATGGCCGAGAAACGAGCAGACGGCGTCGGTGGCCTGGGGGGTGAGGACATGCTCGACGCTGCACGCCTCACTTTCGGTCTGCTCCATCGGCAGCTCGAGCACCTGGAAGAAGAGCACCTCGGCGAGCCGGTGCCGGCGCACCACCTCGCGCGCCACTGCCTCGCCGGCAGGGGTGAGGCGCAGGCGGTCGCCCTCCACCTCCACCCACTCGGCCTCGACGAGCTCCTGAACCACCCCACCCCAGCCCTCCGAGGCGCCTGCATGGATGGTGCGCTCGAGCTCGCCGATCGTGATGTCGGCGCCGCCCTCGTGCGTCGTCCAGAGCTCCTCCAGGACCTCCTCGCGCGCCGCCGCGGCGGAGCGTCCGCCCAGGATGGCGAGCTCGTTCATCGCCGCAACCTCGAGGCCAGGCGCTGCATGAGCCGCACGATAGCGGAGTCCTCGACGAACCGGTAGTGGCAGTGGGGGCAGCACAGGGTGCGGCAGTGGGCCTGCAGGGGACAGGATGCCGAGCACGCCTCCCCGGACGGGAAACGCTGGCCGCAAAGCGGGCAGGCGACCTCGGCCCTCACAGTGTCACTCCGAGCGCGCGCAGCGCCCAGCTCAGCAGCCCGCCGACGAGAAAGGCGAATGGCACGATGAAGGCGGCAATCGCCAACCCGACGGCGAGGCCGCGCTCTTTGACCATCATGAAAAAGTTGGCGACGCAGGGCACGAAGAGGGTGATCACCACCAGCGCCACCACCGACTGGACGCCGTCCAACATCCCCTGTTCGCGCATCGCGAACAGCCCCGCAGCCCCGTAGTCGCGGCGGAGGAAACCGACGAGAAAGGCGTCGGCGGCTTTGGCGGGCAGACCCAGCACCCCGGTCACGAGGGGCTCGGCCCAGTGCTCGATCCGCACTAGCGCGCCGACCATGTCGAGGCCCCAAAGGAGCACCGTGCCGAGGATGAACAGCGGGACTGCCTCCTTCAGGTACCACTCGGTGCGGGCAACGGTCTTGAGCAGGACATTGCCCACGCCGGGCCAGCGGAGCGGTGGCACCTCGAGCAGGAAGTCCGAGCTGCGCCCGGGGAGCACCTTTGCTGCCGCCCAGCCCACGCCCGCCAGAACCCCGCCCACGACCGCCAGCCATATCAGCGTACCGAGCGGCGCAAGCGAGCCGAGCATGGCGAGGATCACGCCCAGTTGGGCGGAGCAGGGCACCCCGAGAGCGAGCAGGAGGGTGACCAGAACCCGCTCCTTGCGCGACGGCAGAATGCGGGTGGTGAGGGTCGCCATGGTGTCGCAGCCGAGCCCCAGCACCATCGGCAGCACCGCCTTGCCGTTGAGACCCATGGTCCGAAACACCCGATTGAGCATCACCGCCAGCCGCGGAAGGTAGCCCGAGTCCTCGAGGATTCCAAAGAAGATAAAGAAGGTCCCCACCACCGGAAGGACGATGGCGATGGCGTACGTGAGGGCCATCGTGACAACACCGTAGGGCCCAATCAGCAGCTCACGCAGCCAGGCCCAAGGGATCAATCCTGTCACGAGGCTTCGCGCGACGGGGTTGATCAGGCCGCCAAAGAGGTCATCTTCCACCAAGCCGACCAGGGTGCCGGCGCCAAGGACGCCGACGAAAGCGTAGGCGAGGGTGAGCACCGCCACGAGTACTGGCACGCCCCACACCGGGTGCATAGCGAGGCTTCCCAGGCGATCTCGCAGCGAGCCTCGGGGGGCGCGGTCCACCTGGCAAACCGCCCGGACGAGCTGGTTGACGGCCCGGTAGCGGGCCCGCGCGATCGCGGTGGCGGCGCTGTGGCCAAGCGCGCGATCCACTCTGGCGCGCTGGAACTCGATGCGCTCGAGCACACCAGGTGCGAGATTCTTTTCGGCCCACCTAATCAGGCTGGCATCACCGGCGAGCAGCATCAGCGCAACGCCAAGGCCAGCCCCGCCGGCCACCTCGGGAAGTAGGCCGGTAATCTCGACCGCGGCACGGTCGATGAGGGCCGGATAGCTGGCGGCAAGCCTGGCAACCGAGGCCTCACCCAGGCGCCTGGCCAGCGTGTCCAGGCCGGCCTTGCGGGTGGCCGTGGCCGGGATCACGGGCAGGCCGAGGGCGCGCTCGAGGGCCAGGGCATCGACCCGAACACCGAGATCGCGGGCCTCATCCTGGAGGTTGAGGACGAGCACCTGAGGGCGCGCCAGCTCCCCCAACTGGAGAGTGAGGTAGAGCACCCGGCGGAGGTTCTTGGTGTCGCCGATCTGAATCACGAGGGCTTCTGGCTCGGCGAGCAGGATGTCGCGAGTGACCTGCTCGTCCTCGGACTGAGGAGTCAGCGAGTTCGTGCCCGGCGTGTCCACCAGCTCGGGCACGCCTTCGAGCGCGCGGGCGAGCCCGCGGGTGATCTCCACCGTGGTTCCGGGGTAGTTCGAGACCGTAACATACCGGCGCGTCAGGGCGCCGAAGATCACGCTCTTGCCGACATTGGGGTTGCCGACCAGGAGGAGAGGCGGCTTGCGGGGGGGCGCGGGAGGCGGTTCGGCCTGGTTCATCGGTAGCGGGCGCGTCCAGCCGCACGGCCCGAGGCCATGCTAGGACCTGCCGAGTTCTCTGTCAAGTATGCTTAACAAAACAGAACTCGTCTCCCTGACTGATGGCATCGCCAATCCAGACCCGCCCGTCGGCGCCCTGCCTCCCAGCTCGCCGTGCCCAGGCCGAGCGTGGGTCCCGCAGGCTCGCGAGGGGATGACGGGGCAAGGCTACTCGGAGCTCTGGCACTCCA
This sequence comes from Acidobacteriota bacterium, assembly GCA_043807175.1. Classification (GTDB taxonomy): domain Bacteria; phylum Acidobacteriota; class Thermoanaerobaculia; order Thermoanaerobaculales; family Thermoanaerobaculaceae; genus JAZDGE01. The sequence continues at coordinate 467 of JAZDGE010000260.1, read as the reverse complement.
AGCACAGGCCCTGGATCTGCAGCGAGTAGAACGTGGGGCGGAAACGGTGGTCGAGGCAGACCTGGCGTTGCCGGTCCTCGAGCTCGGGGTCATAGAACTCGAGGATCTTGCCGCAGCCGGTGCACACCATGTGATCGTGACGCTTGCCCGGAGTGACGCGCTCGTAGACATAGTGCTCGCGGCCTAGGCGGGACTTGCGGGCAAGACCACACTGCACCAGCAGATCCAGGGTGCGATAGATGGTCGCGCGGGAGACATGCTTGCCCTGGTTGCGGAGCTGGAAGAGGAGGGAATCGGCGTCGAGATGACCGGTCGAGTTGAAGAGCTCCTCCAGGAGCATCACGCGCTCCTGAGTCACCTTCAAGTTATTGTCACGCAAGAACTGGACGAAGAACTTCTCAACCCGCTTCATGATCGCCTCCCGCAGAGCGTCTCAATTTCACTGCGAAGACACGCTAGACTTTTTG
>JAZDGE010000259.1:0-5550 GCA_043807175.1 Acidobacteriota bacterium | reverse complement strand
CGGCGGGCCGCCGGCGCCATCGCCATGGGACGGGCCGGCCGCCGAGCTGGCCGCGGTCGGGCTCGGCGAGGAGGCCGCGTGCCTCTACTCCCACCGCTTCCCGTCCGCCACGCCCGGGGCGCTGGCCTGGAGCGCGCGCTCGTTGGCCGCCTGGGGCAATGGGCCTGCCGCCCTCACCTGCGGCGAGCGCCTATGGGAGAGCCTCGGCGTTCCCGCCGGCCTCCTCCCCGCCGACCTGCTTGTGCACCTTCTCCCTGCGGAGCTGACTACTCCCTGCGTCGCGGCCGCCCGGCCGGCGGGGCTCTCCGCGGCCTGGCTGGTCGGCATCATTCGCCGGGAGTCCCGTTTCGATGCCCGGGCGCGCTCCGCCGCGGGCGCGCTCGGTGTCGCCCAGGTGGTGCCGGAGACGGCGCGCCGGCTGGGGGTGGACCCCGGCGAGCTGTGGGACGCCAAGCGGTCCCTCGGCCTGGCGGCACAGGAGCTGGCGAGGCTGTCGAGCCGGTTCTCAGGGAGTCTGCTAAAGGCGGCGGCGGCCTACAACGCGGGTGAGACGGTCGTGACGACGTGGCAGAGGGGCCTCGGCGGGTCGCCGGGCGAGCTCGTCTTCGCCGCCGCGATTCCCTACCGCGAGACCGGCGCCTACACGCTGTCGGTGCTTGAGGGCTCGGCGCTGGCGCGTCACCTCAGGTAGCGGATGACCTCGGCGCGCCGTTCCAGCAGGGCGGTCCAGCGCGTGACCTCGGCAGCAAGCTTGCGCTCCCGCACCAGCGCCTCGACCTGCTCGCGAACCGCCGCCAGCTCCGGCGCCGGCTTGCCGGCGGCGACAAGCGCGGGCGCCAGCTCGCGCTGCCAGGTCTCTTCGACCTCCTGGGGGGTGGGCCGCGCAAACGGGGAGAAGCGGCTCGCGACATAGGCCTCGACCACAGCTCCGCGACGCACCAGCTCGCGCAGCGCAGGCTCGGGCAGGCCGATCTGGGCCAGCGCCGCCGCCAGCGCCGCCGCGCCGCCGGCGCGCTCGAGCACCGCCTTCCAGGCCGCGGTGACGTCGACGTCGACGCGGGCGGCGATGCCGGTAGCCTGGAGGTCCTGCCAGCGCAGCTCGAGCGCGACCAACGCCTCGGCCACCGCCCGGCGGTAGGGCGCCTCGCTCTCGCCCTCTTCGCGCGGAACCAGGCGCGCGACCGCCGCCAGGTCCACATCGGAAGCGAGCACCGGGGCGCCGTTGACCACCGCCAGCACCCGTTCCACCTCGACCGCCTGGGCCAGGCACACCGCGAGGAAAAGCTCGAGCACGCCTGCATGGTACACTCGACCGCGGAGGCGCGGTGAGCGGGCAGCGGTCGGGGGAGCTCTCAGTCGCACTGGCACAGATCTCCACCTGTCCCGGGCAGCTCGCGCACAACCTCGAGCGCCACTGCGCGATGGCCCAGCAGGCGATCGATGCCGGCGCCGCGCTCGTGATCTTTCCCGAGCTCTCACTTTCCGGCTACCTGCTCGCCCATGGTGTCGCGGAGCAGGCGTTCACCCTTGACGATCCCCGTCTTACCCCACTTTTTGAGATCAGTCGCAAAATTGTGATGCTCGTGGGCTTGCCGCTGCGCGAGGCTTACGGCGGCATCTCCAACGCCGCCCTGCTCCTCGAGGGGGGCGAGGTCAAGGGCGTGCACCGCAAGCTCTACTTGCCCACCTACGGCATGTTCGACGAGGGACGCTACTTCATTCCCGGCCCGGCGCTCGCTCCGCTGGAGTGCAGTCTTGGCAGGTTCGGCGTGCCGATCTGCGAGGATGCCTGGCACCTCTCCTCGAGCGTCATCCTCACCCAGCATGCCGTTGACGTCCTGATCATCATCGCCGGCGGCCCCACCGAGCTCGATCTCGGCGGCGAGCCGGCCGGCGCTCGCCGCTGGCAGTTTATCGTCGGAGCCACGGCGATCACCTCGGTGACCCCGGTGCTGTTCGCCAACCGCTGCGGGTGGGAAGAGGGCGTTCTCTTCGGCGGCGGCTCCTGGGCAGTGGACGGGCGCGGCCGCTCTTTGGTGGCGCCCGCGCCCAGCCTCGAGGAGGCGCTGGTGGTGGCACGCCTCCACCGCGCTGCCGCGGCCCATGCCCGCACCTTCACGCCGATCGCCTACGCCGAGCGCTTCGACCTCTGGCGGGCGGCGCTGGAGCGCCGCGGTGCTTGAGCTGCCCGCGGTGAACTCGCAACTGCTGGCGGGCGCGCTGGCCGGTTTCCTGCGCGAGGAGCTGCGCGCGGCCTCACTCGCCGGCTACGTGGTCGGGCTTTCCGGCGGTGTCGACTCCGGGGTGTCGCTGGCGCTCGCGGTGGCCGCGGTCGGCAAGGAGAGGGTCCACGCCGTCGCTCTCCCCGGACCGAGCAGCAGTGCCGAGAGCCTCGCCCACGCACGGGAGGTCGCGGCCTGCCTGCAGACCCCGCTCGAGGTGCTCGATCTGGGACCGGCCGCAACCACTCTCGCGGCCACACTCGGCGCCGCCGGCGACCACTTGCGCCTCGGCAATCTGATGGCCCGGCTGCGCATGGTGGCGCTGTTCGACCGCGCCCGCGCTCTGCCCGGCCTCGTGCTCGGCACCAGCAACAAGTCCGAGATCCTGCTCGGCTACTCCACCCTCTTCGGGGATTCGGCGTCGTCGGCCAACCCGCTCGGCGACCTCTGGAAGACCCAGGTCTGGGCGCTAGCCCGCCATCTGGGGCTGCCCGCGGCGGTGATCGACAAGGCGCCCACTGCCGACCTCTGGCCGGGACAGACCGATGCCGGTGAGCTTGGCTTCGACTACCTCGCCGCCGATCCCGTGCTGTACTGGCACCACGAGCAGGGGCTTGGGCGGGAGGACCTGATCGCGGGCGGCTTCGTCCCCAAGCTGGTGGATGCGGTGCTGCTTGCCTACCGCCGCAATCGCTTCAAGTGGCGGCCCACCGTGGTGGCGCGCGTCTCCGCCAGCGCCGTCAACATCGACCGCATCCTTCCCCGCAACCCCGAGCGATGAAGGCCGTGGCGCATGGCGCGTGAATCGAGGTCGGTAGGCCGGCGCGCGCGGCCAGATGAAAAGCCGGCAGACCACGCCGAGCAGGCAGACCGCCAGCGATCCGCCACGAACCACGAACCACGAACCACGAACCACGCCCTTGCCGGGCGGCTGTTCGTGGTCGCGACGCCGATCGGCAACCTCGAGGACCTCTCGGCGCGCGCACGCCGCATTCTCGCCGAGGCGGACTGCGTCCTTGCCGAGGACACGCGGCGGATCAGAAAGCTGCTCAACCAGTTCATGATCAGGACGCCGGCCCACGCCTTCCACGACCACAATGAGGCGCGCGAGATGCCGCGCCTGCTGGCGCGCCTGCGGGCGGGGGCGCAGCTCGCCCTGGTCTCGGACGCCGGCACGCCGCTGCTCGCGGATCCCGGCTACCGCCTGGTGCGCGCCTGCCGGGCCGCGGGCGTGCCGGTGCTGGCAGTCCCGGGTGCGAGCGCGATCACCGCGGCGCTGGCGGTCGCCGGCCTGCCGCCCTACCCCTTCACCTTCGCCGGCTTTCTCCCCGCCGGCGCGGCGGCACGGCAGCGTCTACTCGACCAACTGGCGGCCCTACCCCACACGCTCGTGCTGTTTCTTTCGCCGCACCGGCTCGCCGGCGAGCTTGCAGCCTGCGCCGAGCGCCTGGGCGGCGGGCGCGAGGCTGCCCTGCTCGCCGAGCTCACCAAGCTGCACGAGCGCTGCATCACCGGCGCCCTTGCCGAGCTCGTCGCTAGCGGCGAGGGCGAGCGGCCGCGCGGGGAGTACACGCTGATTGTTGGGCCGCCCGCGGCCGCGCTCGTCGCGCCAGCCACCCGCGAGAGCGCACGCATCGCGCTCGCTGCCGCACTCGAGGCTGGCCACGCGCTTGCCGAGGCCCGCCGGGCGGCAGCCCGCTCGCTCGGCATCACCCGCAAGCAGCTCTACCGGCTGCTCTCCGAAGAAGGGAACGAGGAGCGCTAGGAGCGGACATACACTGACAAGCCCAACGAGCAGAGCAGGTTGTTCACCCGGTGAATGGGTGGGGGACGGGAGGGCATAGGGGCTAGCTTAAGTTCGCTGCATTGCCTGGACCTGGAGCTGGACGTGGACTTGGTCCTGGACCTGGACCACCCCGCTTGACAGGGTGGGTTTGCCGGGTGGGGTGTGGGGGAAACTGTCGACTCTCGACTCTCAACGCCGGAGGCGTGGCTTTGCCTTCGGGCTGAGCAGGCCGAGGAGCACCGGCATCACCGCGGCGACTGCCTCCTTGGCCTTGGCTCGCTCGGCTCCCGTCCTCGCCAGGCCGGTGAGCGCGGCCAGCAGCTCGGCGTCCTCGTAGGACGCGGCGAGGGCGAAGGCGTGATGCAACGCCCAGGGCGAGGCACCGGCCAACGGCGAGCCCGGAGTGCCCTCAATGTCGGCGGCGAGCCTCGGGTGGATGCGCGGCTTGAAGACGCGCGGGTACCAGGAGGACGACTGGCACGCCCGTGGGTCGAGCTCGGGCTCGAGGCCGGCCTGGCGTGCGTGGGCGCGAACCGCCAGCGCCTGGCGCAGCAGCCTGCCGAGGGCGCCCGCCAGGGTCGCTCCCAGGCGCTCCTCGTCCACTCGCTCACCGCGCCAGGCCACGAGGGCGCCACCGCCGGCCAAGGTGGCCAGAAAGCCCGCCGCCAGCCGCACATCGCGCCGCCGGAGGGCGTCCTCGAGGTCGCCGAGCGAGGTTTCCCCGGCGCCCGCCTGGGCGCGCACCGCCGTGGCGGTGAGCTCGCCGCCGGTGATAAGGCGCTGGGCCGCCTGGGCGAGCTCGCGGACGCGAAAGCCGTAGGTCTCGCAGAGGGCGTCGACTGCCTCGCTGTGCTCGAGCACCGGCGGCGCCACGCGGCGGATAACGTCTTCGAGAACACGCCGCTGGGCGGGCGACACCCGCACCTCTTCCCAGGGCTTTGGCGGCGGCGGCAGGGGAAGGAACTGCACCTCGCCGCGCGCCCGGAAGACCTCGACAAGGGGACCGGCAGGCTCCTCCTCGGCGACGGCGGCGAGCAGCAGGCCGATGCCATCGAGCGAAAGCGTTTTCAAGGCAGTGGCGAGATCGAGGATTTCCTTGTCCTTCTGGGCCACCTTGGCGAAGTAGGGCCTGGCATCGGCGATGACGAGGAGCCGATCGGGAGAAAAGAGCGACCGATTCAGGAGCTCGCGCAGCAGGCCCGGAGGTGCCGGCGCCGGGTCAAGGGCGACGACCTCGAGACCAGGATTGGCCGCGACCCAGGCGGCGACGCGGGCGCTCCGCTCGAGCTCGACCAGGTAGTCATCGGGAGAGGCGAGCAGGACGAGGGGGGAAGAGGACACCTAGCGCTGCCTCGCCTCAAATCGACGAGGCGAAGCCTCGCGTCGACAGTTGACAGTTGAGAGTTTCCCCCGCACCCCACCCAGAAAACCCTCCCGCCCGTCCCCCACCCGCAAAACGACACGAGAACGTGGCTCATTCGTCAAGATCGTGCTCCCTTCCGGCGGCGAGAGGGTCAGGGGGTCGGGTCGCAGAGGGCGGCA
>JAZDGE010000258.1:0-5167 GCA_043807175.1 Acidobacteriota bacterium | reverse complement strand
TGGCAAAGAAATTAATGAAGGGATGCGAGGCGATCGGGGAGGCGGCCGTGCAGGCGGGCTGCAAGCTCTTCTTCGGCTACCCGATCACGCCCCAGAACGAGATCCCGGAGTACCTGTCCCATCGCCTGCCCCAAGTCGGCGGGACCTTCGTCCAGGCCGAGAGCGAGGTCGCTGCGTCGAACATGATCTACGGCGCCGCCGGCAGCGGCGAGCGCGTCTTCACCTCCTCGTCGTCGCCGGGGATCTCACTCATGCAGGAGGCGATCTCGTACATCGCCGGCTCCGAGCTGCCGGCCGTGATCGTCAATATCATGCGCGCGGGGCCCGGGCTCGGCGGGATTCTGCCGAGCCAGGCCGACTACTTCCAGGCCACCAAGGGTGGCGGCCATGGCGACTACCGCGTGCTGGTGCTGGCGCCATGGTCGGTGCAGGAGGCGGCCGATCTGGTTCAGGACGCCTTCGACCTTGCCGACTACTACCGCAACCCGGTGATGATCCTGGGCGACGGCCTGATCGGGCAGATGATGGAGCCGGTCGAGTTTCGCGCCGATCGCCAGCCGTGCAAGCCGCTCGCCCCCAAGACCTGGGCGGCCACCGGCTGCGACGGCACCCGTCCCACCAACATCATCAACTCGCTCTTCCTCGATCCCGAGGTGTTGGAGCGGCACAACATCAAGCTCAAGGCGAAGTACGACTCGATGGTGCGCGACGAGGTGCGCCATGCCTGCACCTTCACCGACGCGCCCTACGACGTGCTGGTCGTCGCCTACGGAACGGTGGCGCGGGTCTGCTCGACGGCGCTGGAGGACCTGCGAGAGGAAGGGCTGCACGCCGCCCTGCTGCGCCCGATCTCGCTCTTCCCGTTTCCCTACCACGAGCTCCGCCAGGCGGCGGAGGCGGCGAAGGCGGTGCTGGTGGTCGAGCTGTCCAGCGGGCAGATGATCGAGGACGTGCAGTTGGCGCTTGAAGGGTGCCGCCCGCTGCACTTCCTCGGCCGGCAGGGCGGCATGCTGGTATCGCCGGAAGCGGTCGCGGAGAAGGTCCGCGCCCTGCTTGCAGGCACGAGTCAGGAGGTCGGCCATGGCTGAGACGGTAGTGTTTGCGCGGCCGCGCGCGCTCGCACCGGTGGCGACGCACTACTGCCCGGGGTGCACGCACGGCGTAATCCATCGCCTGGTGGCCGAGGTGCTCGACGAGCTGGGCCTCAGGGAGCGCACCATCGGCATCGCTCCGGTGGGGTGCTCGGTGCTCGCCTACAACTATTTCGCCACCGACTTCCACGAGGCCGCGCACGGGCGCGCGCCCGCGGTCGCCACCGGGATCAAGCGCGCCCGCCCGGATCTCATCGTCTTCACCTACCAGGGTGACGGCGACCTCGCCTCGATCGGGATGGCCGAGATCATGCACTGCGCCAACCGCGGCGAGAAGGTCACGGTGGTCTTCGTCAACAACGCCATTTACGGCATGACCGGCGGCCAGATGGCGCCGACCACGATGCCCGGCCAGGTTGCCACCACCTGCCCGCTCGGCCGCGACGTCAACCTCACGGGACATCCAATCCGTGTCGCCGAGCTGATCTGCACCCTGCGCACGCCGGCATTCGTCGCCCGCGCCGCCGTCCACACGCCGCTTCACGCCGTCACCGCGAAAGAGGCGCTGCGCCGGGCGTTTGCCTACCAGAAGGCGGGGACCTGCTTCTCGCTCGTCGAGGTGCTGTCGACCTGTCCGACCAACTGGGGAATGCCCCCCGCCGAGGCGACGCGCTGGGTCGAGGAGCACATGGTTCCCTACTACCCGCTCGGGGTGTTCAAGACGCCCGCGGGGAGGGACCGCGCGCCGTCACCGCTGCCCCAGCAGGAGGCCGCATGCAAAACGATGTGATCATTGCCGGCTTCGGCGGCCAGGGCGTGCTGCTGATCGGCAAGATGCTGGCGTACGCCGGGATGGCGGATGGCAAGGAGGTCTCGTGGCTGCCCTCCTACGGCCCGGAGATGCGCGGCGGCACCTGCAACTGCACGGTGGTGATCTCGGATCGCCCGGTGGGCTCGCCGGTGGTCGAGCACCCGCGCGCGGCGCTGGTCCTCAACTTGCCGTCGCTCGACAAGTTCGAGCCAATGGTCAAGCCTGGTGGCCTGCTCCTGATCAACACCTCGCTCATCAGTAAGGAGTCGAAGCGGGCCGACATCCGCGTCGTCAAGGTGCCGGCCAACGAGATCGCCAATGAGCTGGGCAACCCGCGCGGCGCCAACATGGTCGCGTTGGGCGCGTTCCTCGGCGCCACCCACGCGGTGTCCCTCGCGGCCGTCGATGGCCTAATCCGCGAGACCTTCGCCGGCAAGACCAAGCTGATCGAGGCCAACCTCGCGGCGCTGCGCCGCGGCTTCGAGCTCGGCGAGCAGGCGACGGCGGAAGAGGCGAAGGAGGTGGCGCAGTGACCGGGCAACCATGTGGCGACACCGCGAGGCTGAGCGAGATCCTCACCCACTACCCGGCGGTCGAGCCTTCCCTGATCCAGGTGCTGCAGGACATCCACCGCGCTTACAACTACCTGCCCTGTGATGTGCTCGCGAAGGTCTCCGAGGCGCTCGGCGTGCCGCTTGCCCGGGTGTTCTCTGTGGCCACCTTCTACAAGGCTTTCTCGCTCGAGCCGCAGGGCCGCACGATCGTCCGCGTTTGCACCGGCACCGCCTGCCACATCCGCGGCGCTGGCCAGCTCCTCGAGGAGCTCGAGCGCGCCCTCGGCGTCAAGCCTGGCGAGACCACGGAGGACATGGGGTTCACCGTCAAGACCGTCAACTGCGTCGGCGCCTGCGCGATGGCGCCGGTGGTGATCGTCGGCGAGAAGTACCACGGCAGCGCCAAGCCGGCCAGGGTTGCGGCCTATCTCGGCCCGGGAGGGCTCACTCATGAGAATTGAGTCGAGCGCCGCCTTCGACGCCTTCTGCCGCCAAGCTACCGAGCGCGCCGGAGCGCGCAAGCAGGAGGTTCTGGTGTGCTGCGGCACCGGCTGTCTGGCCAATGGGTCGGCCGAGGTCGCTGACAGCTTCGCCAGGGAGCTGGCCGCGCGGGGGCTCGCCGCCGAGGTTGGCGTCTTTGCGAAGAAGACCGGCTGCCATGGCTTCTGCCAGCGCGGGCCGCTGGTGGTCATCCAGCCCAAGGGGATTCTCTACACCCAAGTCAAGGCCAGGGATGTCGCCGAGATCTGCGAGAAGACCCTCATCCGGGGAGAGCTGATCCCGCGCCTGCTGTACCGCAATCCGGCCGACAAGAAGAAGGTCGAGCACTTCCACGAGGTGCCGTTCTATGCCAACCAGACCCGCATCGCGATGCGCAACATCGGCAAGATCGACCCCACCGACCTGGCCGACGCGGTCGCCCATGGCGCCTATGCCGGCCTGGTCAAGGCGATCTTCCAGCTCAGCCCCGAGCAGGTGATCGACGAGATCGAGCGCTCCGGGCTGCGCGGGCGCGGCGGCGCGGGCTTCGTCACCGCGCGCAAGTGGCGGGCGGCCCGCAAGGTGGCGGGGGAACGAAGGTACATGCTGTGCAATGGCGACGAGGGCGACCCAGGCGCGTTCAAGGACCGCTCGATCATGGAGGGCGATCCGCACTCGGTGCTGGAGGGGCTCGTCATCGGCGCCTATGCCGTCGGCGCCCACGAGGGCTTCATCTACGTGCGCGACGAGTACCCACTGGCGGTGGTCAACCTCACCATCGCCATCGAGCAGGCGCGGCAGCACGGCCTGCTCGGCGCCAACATCCTCGGCACGGGCTTCGACTTCGAGCTGGCGATCTCGCGCGGCGGCGGCGCCTTTGTGTGTGGCGAGTCCTCGGCGCTCATGCGCTCGCTCGAGGGCAAGGTCGGTGAGCCCCGGCAGAAGTACGTGCATGCCACCGACCGGGGCCTCTTCGATCAGCCCACCGTGCTCAACAACGTGGAGACCTGGGCCGATGTCGGCGCAATCCTCGACCGTGGCGCCTCGTGGTTCGCCTCGTTCGGGACCACGAAGTCAAAGGGAACCAAGGCCTTCTCGCTCGTCGGCAAGGTCAAGAACACAGGGTTGATCGAGCTGCCGATGGGCATGTCGCTGCGGCAGATCATCTACGACATCGGCGGTGGCATCCTCGATGACCGGCCGTTCAAGGCGGTCCAGACCGGTGGTCCATCCGGCGGCTGCGTGCCGGAGTCGCTGCTCGACCAGCCGGTGGACAACGAGCGGCTCACCGAGGCGGGCTCGATGATGGGCTCGGGCGGCATGATCGTGATGGACGACCGCACCAGCATGGTCGATATCGCCCGCTACTTCCTCAAGTTCCTCACCGAGGAGTCGTGCGGCAAGTGCGTGCCCTGCCGTGAAGGGCTCAAGCAACTGCTGATCATCTATGACGGCCTGGTGGCGGGGCGGGGGAAGGCTGGCGACCTCGAGCGCATCGAGACCCTCGCCCTCGGCATGCAGCTCGGCAGCCTGTGCGAGCTCGGCAAGTCGGCGCCTAACCCGGTGCTCTCGACCCTCAGGTACTTCCGCCCCGAGTATGAGGCGCACATCCACGCGCGCGCCTGCCCGGCGGGCATGTGCCGCGCCCTCACGGCCTACGAGATCGTGCCGAGCCTGTGCACCGGCTGCCACCTCTGCTTCAAGGCCTGCCCGACGAACGCCATCACCGGCGAGGTCAAGCGGTTACACGTCATCGGGCAGGACAAGTGCATCTCCTGCGGGGCCTGTTTCGACGTGTGCCCGGTGGATGGAGCGATCAGATTCTTCCCGAAGAGCCAGTTGGCGACTGCGAAGGAGGCCCAATGAACACGCCGACACGCATGGAGCGGGCTCCGGGCTCCGGGCTCCGGGCACCGGCCCCCGCCCACCCGGAGACGACGATGGTGAGCCTCACGGTGGATGGGAAGGCGGTGCGGGTGCGGGAGGGGGCGACGGTGCTGGAGGCGGCGCGGCAAGCTGGGGTTCACGTTCCGACGCTCTGCCAGCACGAGGCGCTCGAGCCCTGGGGCGGCTGCCGGCTCTGCTTGGTCGACGTCACCAAGAAGAGCTGGGACGGCTGGTGCAAGCTGGTTGTCTCCTGCATGTTTCCGGTCGAGGACGGGCTGATCGTCCTGGCCTCGACCGAGCGCGTGCTCGCCACCCGCAAGGTGGTGCTCGACCTCCTGCTGGCG
>JAZDGE010000257.1:0-3405 GCA_043807175.1 Acidobacteriota bacterium | reverse complement strand
CTTCGTCCCGAAAATTGGCGATTTCCCAGGCCGGCCGCGCATCGTCGTGCTCCTGGTGCGCCACATCCCCCTGCTCGAGTACCTTAAGCTCGAGAAGAGCGGTGCCCTCGGGATGGTGGAGATGGGGGAGGCGCTCTCGCGCGCCAACGCCGCCGAGGTCGCGGCGGCGCTGCGGTGAGGACGATGACAGGCGCTCGAAGCCTGCCGGCGGTCGAACCGCACCAGGAGCGGTTCGACACGCCGGGAGTGCCGTTCGTCTTTGTGGTGCCCAGCCTCGACGTTGTGGTGGTAGCCACCGGCGGCGACTACGAGGCCGAGCTCGAAGGCGCCGTCAAGTTCGTGCGCGAGATGCTGCGCGACGCACTGTTAGGGCTCGCGCTGGAGGAAACTCCCGCACTACTCGTTCGTACTAACTCAGTGGCTGCCCTCGAAGTCTGGAGTCAAACGTGATGCCGGTTTACCCCTTTTGGAAAGGTTGCTTTTCGACCGCGTTTGCGGTGCTCATTGGAGCCTCGTCCACCACCGCCCAAGACCCCCTGTGGGAAAAGGCCGTGGGACTCGCCTCACGGGCCAAGGAGAGGGGGCTCGCGCCGGGCCGGCTCGAAATGGACGCCTTCGTCAAGAAACCCAATGGGACGGTAGAACAGAAGAGCACCGCCGTCTTCACGGTTGTCACCGAGGGCGAGGAATCCCGTACCGAGTTGATCTCCGCCACGCAGAATGGCAAGGATGTAACCGAGAGACTCAAGGCGGAGGAAGCCAGGGCTCAGCAGAGAGACAAAGAAGAAAGAGGGCGGAAGGACAAACACGAGGTGACCGTCGAGCTGGAACCGGGTTACCACCCCTTCTTGCCCAAGGTCCAGCCTCAAGTGACCTACCAGCGCAGGGGCGATGCCCTGCTGGACGGGCGAAAGGTCGTCCTCTTTTCTTTTCGTCACGCCGCCGATGACGGCAAGTCGGCCCTCGCGGGCAGGGCCTGGCTGGACCCTGAAACAGGGGTGCCCCTCCAGGTGGAAGTCAGCCCGATTCCCCTTCCCAAACACGTGGATTTGATGATGTCAACGACCCGCTTTGAGGCCGCGGCGGACGGGCTCTGGCATCCTGCCAGCTCCCATGTAAACGGGGAGGGCGGCATGCTTTGGATCCACCGGGTCTTCGAGTCTGAGTTCCGGTTCTTGGAGTGGCACACCACGGACGAGACCTCCGCGCCTGCCCAGGACAGATGACAGCGGGGACTGGCCGGGGAATCTCATCCCTTGACCACGCCGAGGGGGCGCAGGCGGGCCACCGGGACGGCGATGCCGGCAAGGCGCAGCGCCTCGACGACCTCGCCCGCGTCCTTGTAAGCCTCGGGCATTTCCTCAGCCAGGGTCTTGCGCGAGCGGGCGGCGACGACGATACCGCGCTCCTCCAGCTCGCGGGCGACGTCGCGGCCGCCTCCGGCCTTGCGCGCTGCCGTCCGAGAGAGCGCGCGCCCGGCGCCGTGGGCAGCCGAGCCAAAGGTCTCGCGCATCGCCTTGGGAGTGCCCACGCAGACGTACGAGAAGCGCCCCATGTCGCCAGGAATGAGCACCGGCTGGCCGGCGTCGCGGTAACGGCTCGGGAGCTCGGGATGGCCGGCGGGGAAGGCGCGAGTTGCGCCCTTGCGGTGCACCAGCACTCGGCGCCGCTTGCCCTCGACCTCGTGCTCTTCCATCTTGGCGATGTTGTGGGCGACGTCGTAGACGAGGCCAAAGCCAAGCGTGCGCCGGTCACCACCGAGCACACGAATCAGCGCCCGCTCGATGAGCGCCATCATCACCTGGCGGTTGGCCCAGGCGAAGTTGGCGGCGGCGCGCATCGCCGCGAGGTAGCGCTGCCCCGCGCGCGAGGTGATCAGCACCGAGACGAGCTGCGGGTCCGGTAGCTCGATGCGATGCCGCCTCGCCGTATCGTGCATTTCGCCGAGCGCGTCGTCGCACACCTGGAAACCGAGCCCGCGCGAGCCGGAGTGGAGGAGCAAGGTCATCAGGCCCGGCTGGAGACCGAAGGCGGCCGCCGCCGCGGCATTGAAAACCTCATCCACAACTTGAACCTCGGCGAAGTGGTTGCCGGCCCCCAGCGTGCCGAGCTGCGGCGCCCCGCGCTCGCGGGCTCGGCGGGAGAGGGCGCGCGGGTCGGCGCCGGGAAGGCAGCCCTGCGCCTCCGTGACCTCGATGTCCTCGTTCTGGCCATAGCCCTGCTCGACCGCCCAGGCCGAGCCGCGAAGGAGGACCTCGTCCAGCTCGCGGTCGCCGAGCCTCGCGATCGCCCCCTCGCTGCCGACTCCGGCCGGGACATCACGCTGGATCTGGTAAACGAGTCGGCCGAGACGCTCGCCCAGATCGGCCGCCCGGACACTGGTGCGCATGAGCCGCACACCGCAGTTGATGTCGTAGCCCACGCCGCCCGGCGAGACGACCCCTTCGGTGGCGTCGAAGGCGGCGACGCCGCCGATCGGGAAGCCATAGCCCTCGTGCATGTCAGGCATGGCCAGCGAGGCCTGCACGATTCCGGGCAGGGTGGCGACATTGCACGCCTGCGCCAACGAGCGGTCCTTGCGGATTGCCGCGAGCAGGGTGTCACTGGCATAGATGCGCGCCGGCACCCGCATCGCCCCGCTGGGCGCGACCTGCCAGGTGGCCGGACCGACCCGTTCGAGCTGGCCGCTCATGGGGCGAGTATAGAACCGCCTATGGCCTATGGCTCATGGCCCATAGCCTATGGCCCATGGCTCATTGCCTGTGGCTTATGGCCTTTGGGACGCTGCCGCCGAGAGCGCTTTGCGGGCTGGCTATGGGTCATCCGCTGATGGCCATTGGCCATTGGCTATAGGCCGGTCGGGCGGGCGCGGAAGAGCTGCCTCACCGCAAGCAGGTCTGGGATCTGCCACCATCGACCGGCAGGGTGACCCCGGTGATCCAGGCGGCGCGCGGCGAGGCGAGGAAGGCGATCGCCTCGGCGACCTCGCAGGCCTGGCCGACCCGCCCCAGCGGATGGGTGCTCAGGGAGTGCTCGAGGAAGGCGGCGTAGGCTTGCTCGGTCATCCCGCCGCGGCGGTGCAGCTCGGTGACCACGACGCCGGGATCAACGGCATTCACTCGGATACCCCTGGGCCCGAGCTCAAGCGCGGTGCAGCGGGTGAGCTGGTCGACCGCGGCCTTGGAGACGCAGTAGGCGACGATGCCGGGAAAGGCGCGCAGGCCGGCGACTGACGACAGGTTGACGACACACCCGCGAGTGGCCTCGAGGTGGGGGAGGGCGGTGCGCATCAGCTCGGCGGTCGCCAGCAGGTTGATCTCCAACATCTCCGTCCAGCGCTCGCGTGAAGTGGCCTCAAGGGAGCCGGAGCCGATGATTCCGGCCGAGTTGACCAGGATGTCGAGC
>JAZDGE010000256.1:0-2192 GCA_043807175.1 Acidobacteriota bacterium | reverse complement strand
AGACCTCGATCAGGTCGCGCGGCGTCGAGAGCTTGCACGAGATGACGATGCGATCCTTGCCGAGCCCGCACTCCTGCGCCAGCTCGGCCGAGCGCAGCGCCGAGTGAACCATGCAGTCGTTGATGACCTCGCCGGAACCCTTCCCGGCGCCGAGGCGACGGTTCTCCTCCATCTTCTCGACCACCAGCTCGGCATCGAGGGAGCCGGCGTTGACGCCGATTCGCACCGCCTTGCCGTTGTCGACCGCGATCTTGCAGATGGTGGCGAACTGCTCGTCACGCCTGGCGCCATGGCCGACATTGCCGGGGTTGATGCGGTACTTGTCGAGCACCCGCGCGCAGTCCCGGTGGCCGGTAAGCAGGAGGTGGCCGTTGTAGTGGAAGTCGCCGATGAGCGGCACACAGCAGCCGGCATCGTGAAGCCGGCGGCGGATCTCCGGGATTGCCGCCGCCGCTTCCGGCAGGTCGACCGTGACCCGCACCAGCTCCGAGCCCGCCTGCGCCAGCTCCAGGCACTGCCGGGCGGTGGCGGGCGCGTCCGCGGTGTCGGTCGAGGTCATCGACTGCACCACCACTGGCGCCCCGTCGCCGATGGTCACCGATCCCACCTTGACGCCTATGGTCTGCTTGCGCATGAGGACCTTCACCGCGTGAGCGCCCCTGGTCCCGGCCTACGTCGCACCCGCGCCGGCGAGCGGATTCTCGTAGGCGAAGCCGAACAGGCGTGGGTTTTCGCCGACGACGGCCGCGGAGAAGATCCGCAGCAGGTAGTCATAGGTTTGGTACGGAATGTTCTGCCGGTGCTCGACGAGCAGCCGCCAGAAATTACGGTCCTTGGGGTTCTCCGGCAGGCTCTGGATCAACTGCCGGACATTGCCTTGCCCCCAGTTGTACGAGGCGATCACCAGCAACCCTGAGGCCTGCGCCTCCTTGCCGTAGATGTCGCGCAGGTACTTGGCCGCGGCCCTCGTCGACTTGAGCAGGTCATGGCGCTCGTCGCGCGGGTCGGCCTGGCGCAGCAGATAGAGCGGGCCGGTGCGCAGGCCATACGCTATCGCGGTGGACGGAATGAACTGCCAGGGTCCCTTGGCAATCCCGAATCGGGTCTCGGGACCGCAGGCGTCGAGCTTGAACTCCGATTCCTGCAGCGCCAGATAGAAGAACTGCGGCGGCAGGTGGTACTTCAGCATCTCGGCCACGATCACCGGAGCGGCCTGGTAGGAACGGGCGCGGCCGAGCGCCTCCTCGAGCCGCCCCTCGCCGCGCCACTTCTGGATGTAGCGCTTGACCTCGCCGACCAGCGGCTCGGGCATCACCACCTCGCACTCGCCGAACACGCGGGCAATGCGGAGGATGGCGCGCAGGTCCTCGGGCGTCTTGTCGCTGTAGACGCCGATGTCGTGGAGGAAACGGTCGTAGCTTTGCTGCATCGCGGCGAAGCGGGCCCGCGAGGCTTCCAGCTCCCGCCGACTCGCCTGGTCCGTGACCCCGAATACCCGCTCCTCGAGCTGCAGCAGTTGCAGCTCCACCGCCTTCATGGCGTAGAAGATCTCCCCGGCCAGCGCGGCCTGCTTGCTCATCTTGCGGTGCTGCACGACCGACAGGGCGCCGGCGCCGGTGAGCAGAATCGCCAGCGCGCCGATCACCAGCAGATACCGCCGGCGCTGGCGGCCGACGACATGGGCCAGCGCCAGCCGGATCGCGTGGGTGCGCTCGCCGGCATCGCCGTCGCGCGCGGGCCTGAGATAACGCTGGACGTAGTACGACACCGACTTGACGCCACCGGTCTGGGTGGCGTCGGGCAAGGGGTGATCCACCGGGATCAGTCGCAAGCCGAGCTCGGGGCCGTCCGCCCCGAGTCTCACCCTGCCCCGCTCGGCGAGCGGCGCCGCCTCCACTCGAACACCGTCGAGAAACGTGCCGTTCTTGCTCGCGAGGTCGCGCAGCCACCAGCGGCCGCCCGAGGGGGCGACCTCGGCGTGGACCCGGCTCACCTCCTCGAGCTTGATGCGGAGCTGGCACTCCTCGCCCCGCCCGATGCGAAAGCCCTCGGTGAAGCGTCGCGCCTCGCCGGGTCTGCCGAAGCCGCTCACCAGCACCGCCATGGCCGCATGCGGCCCACTCGCCTCGGGCGCGGCCGTCGTCGCTCTGGCCGCAGCCCTGGGGCGCCGGCGAGGGATCTTGGGCTCACCC
>JAZDGE010000255.1:0-2485 GCA_043807175.1 Acidobacteriota bacterium | reverse complement strand
CCCTCACGAGCGCAATGCTCACTGAGCCCTGAACCCAGCGCGTCTGCCAATTCCGCCACTTCGGCCAGTGCGGAATTCTACCCCAACCCGGGGGGTTGTCAACGCTTGGCGGTCGTTCGTGCCGGTGTGGACCCAAACCCCCACCTCGCCCTCCTCCTTTCAGGGGGAGGGTTGGGAGAGGGTCAGCCCGATGCCAGCTTCTCCGCCTCGTCCAGCCGCAGCGAGAGCACCCGGCTGGCCGAGTCGGACCCCATCGTCACGCCGTAGACCACCTCGGCCGTCTGCACGGTCTGCCGATTGTGGGTGATGATCACGAACTGCGTTTGCTGGGAGAGCTCACGCAGCATCTCGCAGAAACGGCCGACGTTGGCCTCGTCGAGCATGGCGTCGACCTCGTCGAGCACACAGAACGGCGTGGGCGAGACCTTGAGCAGCGAGAACACCAGCGCGCACGCCGTCAGGCTGCGCTCGCCGCCCGAGAGCATCGCCAGCCCGTGCTCCCGCCGGCCCGGCAGGCGCGCTTCGATGTCGATGCCGGTATTGGTCAGGTCGTCGCTGTCGGTCAGGATCAGGCGCGCCGTCCCCCCGCCGAACAACCGGGTGAAGACCTGGCGGAAGGCGATCGCCACGGCGTCGAAGGTCTTACGGAACTCGCGCTCCATGAGCAGATCGAGCTCGGCGATGACCTCCTGGATCTGCGCCTCGGCCTTGCGCAGGTCATCCACTTGCGCCGTGAGGAAATCGGCCCGCTGGCGGACCTCCTCGTACTCGCGCCGCGCCTCGGTGTTGACTGCGCCCATGCGGCGCAGCTGCAGCCTGAGCCGCCCGACCTGCGTCTCAAGCTCGGGCGCCACGGCCTCGACGTGCGGAAGGTGCTCGACCCAACCGTTGAGCGGCAGCGGCTCCGCCCCCGTGACGCCTTCGTCGTATTCAAAGGCCACCAGCCCGAAGTCATCCTCGATGCGCTGCTGGAGGGAAACCAGTTCCTGCTGCCGGCGGGCGAGCTCGATCTGGGCCTGCGAGTGGGCGCGTTCCGCCTCCTGCAGGTCGAACCGGGAGCGCGCCTCGGCCGCCTCGTGCTCGGTGCGTTCGGCCTCCAGGCGGCTGAGCTGCGCCTCGAGCGCCTCAGCCTGCGCCTGCGTCTCGGCCAGCGAGGCCTCAATGAGCTGAAGCCCGGCATCGGCTTCGGTGTGATCGCGGCGGGCCGCCGATTCGGCCGAGGCGCGCACTTCGGCCCTCAGGCGCCGCTGCTCGAGATCCGCTTGCAGCATCGAGAGCCGCGATTCAGCGTCGGCGGCGCGGGCGGCGGATTCACCGGCGGCGCTGCGCGCCAGCTGAACGTTCGCTTCCAGCTGCAGCAGCATCGCCGCCCCCTCGCCTCCCGACAGGCGCAGCGCCAGCGCGTCAACCTCGGCCTGCGCCTCGCGCTCCTCGGCTTCGAGGGCTTGCCCGCGCTGCTCCGTGAGGTCGCGCTCGTGATCGGCGCGCTCGACGTCCTGGGTCAGCCGCAGGACGGCCGCCAGCAGGCTCTCGAGCTGCGCCTCCGTGGATCGCAATTCGAACGTGACCTGTTCCACGCGCAGGCGTGCGAGGCGATCGACCCCGGCGGCAGCCTCGGCCGCCTGCACCGCCTCGGCCAGCCGCCCGCGCGCGGTGTCCAGTTCGGCGCGCAGCGCCTCTGCCCGCTCCGCCCACTCCGCCCGGGCCGCCTGTGCCTGTTCGAGCTCTGCCTCGAGCTGCTCCAGCCCTTCGGCCGGCCGGTCCTCTTCCGGCACGCCAACGAGCACCTCGCCCGAACTTGAGAAGACCTCGCCCAGGCGTGTGACCAGGCGCGATCCGGCGGGCAGCTCCGCCGCCAGCCGGCGCGCGTGCTCGCGCGTCTCGACGATCAGCGTTCGTCCGAGCAAGTGCGCCACGGCCGCCCGAACAGCCTCGTCCGGACGCGCCAGATCGGCGGCGTTCCCCAGGCTTCCGGGATCCGATGCGGAGAGCGCCGCGGGCGGCTCGCCGTTCATCGCCTGCGGGATCAGGTTGACCCGGCCGGCGCACGGTGCGCTCGCCAGCCAGGCCAGCGCCGCGTCGACCGCCGGCGCATCGCGGAATACGAACCCGTGCGCCGCCTCGCCCAGCGCCGCCAGGACGGGCACGCGCATCGAATCGTCCGGGTGCAGGTGCGCGCTCAGCCTCCCGAGCGAGCCGGATAGCTCACCGTCTTTGATCGCCTGCTCGAGGCGCTCGCGTGCCCACTGCTGCTGCCGCGCTTCGTCGACGAGCACCGAGCGTCTGGCGTCCAGCGCGGCCACCTCAGACTCGGCCCGGCGGAGTGATTCTTGCGCGTCCGCCCTCGAGCGCTCGAGGGCGTCGGACTGTTCACGCACGGCACGTTCTGCCCCAGCGGCTGCCTGCAGCGCGCGTTGGGCCTGGTCCACGGCGCGCTGCTCGGCCGCCGCCTGGTCGCGCCGGCCGGCGGCCGCGGCCTGGGTGG
>JAZDGE010000254.1:0-5909 GCA_043807175.1 Acidobacteriota bacterium | reverse complement strand
GGAAGCGCTCGCCGACGCCCAGTTGGTTGCCGGCGCAGCGGGGCTGCCCTGGGCGATCGTTTTCGGCGGCGGCGCCGCAGGGCTCTTCGAGGCCGAGGGCTACGCCCAAAGGCGGCTGACGGGCGGCCCGCGTGTCGCCGCCCTGACGGAGTTTCTCGAGGTTCCGCAGGATGCCCCGAGCGACCGGGTGGCCGCCGTGTACGGCATCACCGGCGCTCGCATCACGGTGACGACCGCATGCTCCTCCTCGACGATCGCGGTCGGGCTGGCCGGCGAGATGGTCCGCGACGGTGAGGTCGAGGTTGCCCTCGCGGGCGGGCCGGACGCGCTCTGCCGTCTCACCTTTGCCGGCTTCAACTCGCTGCGCGCCGCCGACCCCGAGCCCTGCAAGCCATTCGACCTGCGGCGGCAGGGGCTCACACTCGGGGAAGGGGCGGCGGTGTTGGTGGTCGAGGATGCGCGGCGGGCCCGGGCGCGAGGCGCCACGCCCTATGCCAGCGTGCTCGGCTTCGGCGCCACCAACGATGCCTTTCACATGACCCAGCCCGAGCCCACCGGCGCGGCCTGGGAGCGCACGGTGCGAGCGGCGCTCGCAGATGCGCAGGTCGGCGCCGAGGCGGTCGGCTACATCAATGCTCACGGCACCGCCACCGAGCAGAACGACGCCGCCGAGGCGGCTGCCTACCGCCGTGTGTTTGGCGAGCGCCTGGCGAACCTGCCGATCTCGTCCACAAAGGGTGCCCTCGGCCACTGCCTGTGCGGCGCCGGCGGCATCGAGGCGGCGATCACGGCGCTGGCGCTCGCCCGGCGCCTGCTGCCACCCACCGTGGGCTGCACCGAGCTCGACCCCGCTTGCCCCATCGATCCTATCCTCGCGCGCGGCCGCGAGGCCAACGTGGAGGTCGCCCTATCCTCCTCGTTCGCTTTCGGCGGCAACTCCGCCGTGCTCGTCCTCGGGAGGCCCAGGTGAGCGCCCGCGAGGTCTTCATCACGGCTTGCGGCTCGGTGAGCTGTGCCGGCGTCGGCGTCGCGGCGCTGGCGAGGACCCTGGCCGAGCCGGAATGGGCCGCGACGCTCGGGCTCGAGCGCCCGGACGCCCCCCCTCTTGAGGTCACCACCTGTCGCGACTTCACCGTTCCCGCCCACCTCTCACCGCTGGTGGCGCGGCGGCTCGACCGGCCCGCCAGGCTGCTCGCCGCGGCCGCCCACCAGGCGCTGACCGCCGCCGGTGAGCCACTCCCCTGGCCGCGCGATCGCATCGGCGTGTGCGCCGCCACTTGGAACGCCGGTACCGACGCCCTCGTCCAGGTGCTGCGCGCGGTTTTTCTCGCCGGCCCACAAGAGGCGCCGCCAGCGCAGTTTCCCTCCACGGTGGCGAACGCTCCCGCAAGCCAGCTCGGCATCCTCGAGAAGCTTACCGGCCCCAATCTCACCTTCTTCGAGAAACAGGCCGGCGGCCTGCGGGCGGTGACGGAGGCGGCGCGGCTCCTGCGCCATGGCCGGGTCGACGCGGTCCTCGCCTGCGGCGTCGACGAGGCTCAGTGGCTCAACGCCGAGAGCTACGAGCGGCTCGGGGTGCTGCGCCGCGGGGCGAGGCCAGGCCTGCTGCTCGGCGAGGGGGCAGTCGCGCTCCTCCTCGTGGGCGAGCCAGTCGCCCAGGCACTCGCCCGCCTCGCCGGATGGGGCTCGGCAGGCGCCGCCGCGGCGCCGCACAGATACCCGCAGACGCCGGCCTCGCTCGTTGCCGCCTGTCGAACGGCGCTGGCGGCGGCGCAGATCGAGGCGGCCGAGATCGATGTCGTGCTCAGCCTCACCAATGGGTTGCCGGCGCTCGACAAGCTCGAGCGAGCCGCCCTCCTAGAGCTGTTCGGCCCGCACCGGCCAGCCGTGGTTGGTGCCACCGACCGCATCGGCGAGGGCGCCTTCGCCTCGACCCTGCGCTGCCTGCTCGCGGTCTTGATGGTCGCCGGCCAGCTCGAACCCCGCTGGGCTCCACCCCAACATCTTGCGAACGCTGGCTTTCCTGCCATCGCCACTCGCCCCCGGCGAGCGCTGGTCACCGCACTCGCTGCCGGCGGCTCGGCAATCGCCGCCATCGTGGAGGGCTAGCATGTCTCCTTGCGACCAAAGAGCGCCTCGAGCTTGGCGGTGATTCGCCCGACGTGGCTGCCGGGCCAGTACACCTTGTCGCAGGCGCGGCACGTAAGAAAATGAGGCGCCGTCGCCGCGACGAAAGGCGGCACGCGGTCGCGCACGTCGTCGCGGCCGGCGGCGTCCAGAACCCCGTTGCAGCTCGAGCAGCGGGAGAGGTAGCGCTTCGGATCGGCCTCGAGCGGCAGTCTCGCGCGCAGCTCGGCAACCTGCCCGGCCAGCGTGGCGCCGCGGATCAGCAGCACTCTTGGCCCCGCCGCGGCGGCCAGACGCCGGTCGCGAGTGAGCAGCCAGCGCCCCTCGGAACGCGCGAGCGCCGCCAGCAGCCGATCCGGCACCTGCGCATCGTAGATGGCGTCGAAGCCGGCGAAGCGCAGCCAGCGGGCGAGCCGCCCGAGCATGGCGTCGCAGGCGAAGCGCAGCGCCTCCACGAATGAAGTCTAGCTCGCTCCGCTCGCCATCGGGGTTGGGGGTTAGGGGCTAGGGGTTGGGGGCTAGGGGTTGGGGGTTAGGGAACGGCGGCGTCGGGCTTGCCGCGCAGCGTCCGAGTGGGCGCTGCGGGTAACCGCGACGCGAACCACGAAACGATCGGCCCACACCCTCGCCACCGGCCCAGGGACGTCCTCATGCTCAGGTTCTCATGTCTCTTCCTCCCCAACCCCTAACCTCCAACCCCTAACCCCCAGCTACTCAGTTGCTTGTGGAACTTCAGAGACGCGTACTCAGCTCGATTCGCTCGCAATTTGGGCTCGGGGCTCGGGGCTCGACTCCTGTGGTAGGATTCGCTCGGAATGCGGCCTACCCTGGAGCAATCCCGGAGGTGCCAATGAGCGCTATTCAGGATCTGCGCGACCAGCTCGCGCAAAACGACCCCGAGTACAAGAAGCTCTTGGAGGAGCACCGGGCCCGCGAGCAGCGGCTGGAGGAGCTCTCGGCCAAGCGCTGGCTCACCACAGAAGAAGAGCAGGAAGAAAAGCGTCTCAAAAAGGAAAAGCTGAAGCTTAAGGATGGCATGGAGGCGATCGTGCGCCGGCACGGTTCCTAGCCACAATGATCCCCATCGCACCCGAAGGCTACCCGTACGTACTGGCGCTGGCGGTTGCCGGCGTGCTTTCCTGGACATTCGGCTACCGTCCGCTGGCGGCGGTGCTGGGCCTCGCAGCCCTCGCCTGCCTCGCCTTCTTCCGCGACCCCGCGCGCTCTTGTGACGCGCCCGAGAACGCCGTGGTCGCCCCGGCTGACGGCAAGGTGCTCTCGGTGGGCGCCGCGCCCGCGGCGCTGGCCGGCCTGGGCCTTTCGCAGCAAATCTCGATCTTCATGTCGCCTGCCAATGTCCATGTCAATCGGGCGCCGATTGCCGGCCTAGTGCGCGAGGCGAGCCTTACCCCCGGCAAGAAGCTGCCCGCGTTTCGGGACAAGGCCTCGGAGCTCAACGAGCACTCCTTCGTGCACATCGAGGGTGAGCTTGGTGCAATTGCTTACAAGCAGATCGCCGGCTCGCTGGCGCGCCGCGTCGTCTGCGACTTGAGCGCTGGTGATCGTGTCGAGCGCGGGCAGCGCGTCGGCCTGATCAAGTTTGGCTCGCGGGTGGACCTTTTTCTTCCCGCCACCGCCCGGATCCGGGTCAGGCCGGGCGAGCGCACGCGCGCCGGCATCACCGTCGTGGCCGACCTGCCTGCCGGGAGTGAACAATGAGAGTGCGGCGGCAACGCCGCCCCCGCCCATCCCGGCGCCCCGCTGCCGACCGCTTTCGCCGCGCCACCTCCGATCGCTTCCGCCGCGGTATTTACCTCATCCCTTCGCTGTTCACGGTCGGCAACATGTTTTGTGGCTTTGCCGCCGTGCTCCATGCGCTCAATGGCCGCCTGGAGCTGGCCGGATGGCTGATTCTGCTCGCCGGCGTGCTCGATGGACTCGACGGCCGGATCGCCCGGCTGACGCACTCGAGCTCCGATTTTGGCAAGGAGTACGACTCGCTCGCCGATGTCGTGAGCTTCGGCGTCGCCCCTGCCGTCCTGGTCTATCTCTGGGGGCTGCGCGACACGGGAAGATGGGGCTGGGCGGTGGCGTTCCTCTTTCTCGTCGCCGGCTCCGTCCGGCTCGCTCGCTTCAACGTGCACGCCCATGAGGGGGATCGTCGCTTCTTCACCGGCCTGCCGATTCCGGGCGGGGCCGGCGCCGTGACGCTGATGGTCCTGGTCCACCCGCAGCAGTTGGTCGAGCCGCTGCACAGCGTGGTGGTCTGGATCTTCGTGTTCCTGGTCTCGGTGCTGATGGTATCTACGGTTCCCTACCGGTCCTACAAGGACTTCAACCTGCGCCAACGCTGGCCGGCGACGGCGTTCTTCTTGATCGCACTCATCGTTGCCGTGATCGCCGTGTCGCCCCCGCCTGCGCTCGCCATTATTGCCGCGGGCTACCTGCTTTCCGGGCCGCTCGTCATGCTCCTGCGCGCCCTTCGGCGCCAGCCGCCGGCGAACCTGTCCGAGCCACCCGAGGCCAGCCATGCAGCAGCATCCCCAGCCGACACTGAGCATCCTTGATCCCACCTCCCGGCTCGGCCGGGAGCTGGCCGCGGCCCTGAAGGCCGCGTTCCCCGGCGCCCGGCGCAGGCTCTACCACACGGCCGCGGACAGCGAGCACCTGATCGCCGAGGTTGCCACCGAGGCGGCACTGGTCCCACCGCTGGCCGACCCCGAGGAGCTTTCCGGCAGTGACGCCGTGATTGCCACCGCCCCACCCAACTCGACCATGGCCCCGGCCCTCCTCGACTGGCTGCGCGCCAATCCCTCGGTGGCGCTCATCGATGCCACCCAGCCCGGAATTGCGGGCGAAGAGGCGGTGCACGTGCTGGGCGCGCCGAGGCCCACCCAAGGCGAATTGCGCTGGTACCATGTCGCCGACCCGGCCCTGTTTGGCCCCGCCCGTTTCCTTGCTGCGCTGGCCTCGCTCGCGCCGGAAGCGGCGCACTTCACGTTGCTCCAGCCGGCTTCCAGCCTCGGTGAGGACGCCGTCGAGGAGCTCGCAGCCCAGGGCGCGGCGCGCCTCTCGGGCAGGCCAGCGAGTCGTCCCCAGTACCTCCCTGGCCTGCTCGCGTTCGACCTCGCGCCCGCGAGCGAGCCCAGCCGGCAGGGGCTGGCCCGGCAGCTCGCCGACCTCCATCCGGGAATCGAGTGCCGGATTCACGTCATCGAGACGGGGAGCTTCCATGGCCATGTGGCGACCGCCCAAGTGCACTGCGCCGGCGCCCCCACCGCCGCAAAGCTCGCGGCGCTGATCCGCCACACTCCGGGAATGCGGCTGCCTCACCGCGATGAGTGGCCTTGCGCCTCCAGCGTGGCCGGCCAGTACGAGGTGGTGTGCAGCGGCCTGCGCGCCGAGAAAGGGTGGATCGCCGCCACCCTCGCCGCCGATGGCTCGCTGCTGGGCGGTCCGGTGGCGGTGTCCGAGCTCGTGGTGGCGATCACGGCCTCGCCGCTTCGAGCGGTTGCAGCGGGCCCTCAACCACGCTGCCGTCGCCCACGCGCAGCACCCACCGGGATGACAGGCTGCGCGGGCGCACGAGAAACGAGAGCACGGCGCCGCTCAGGCGTCCCTCCGGTGGCAGATAGGTGAGGTAGATTCGGACCGTGTCGGCATCGCGCACCATCGATGGCCTGAACGATCCCGCGACCGTGACGCCGAACTCCGCGCCAGAAAACTCTCCCAGCGAGACGTCGAGCGGTTCGCCTCCCACCAGCCGCACCTCGATGAAGCTG
>JAZDGE010000253.1:0-9324 GCA_043807175.1 Acidobacteriota bacterium | reverse complement strand
CGGTGAGCCCGTCGAGGGCGACGATCAGGTGGGCGGGCGGGAACTCGGCCAGGGCGGCGAGCACGTCGTCGCGGTCGAGGCGCTGCCCGTTGGTCGACACCAGCGTCGCGGCGGGGTGTCGCGCCGCCAGGGCGAGGATCTCGCGAAGCTGTGGGTGGAGAAGTGGCTCTCCCCAGCCCCACAGGGCGAGCACAAGCAGGGTGTCGCCGGTCTCATCGAGGACGCGGCGGACGAGGTCCGGATCAATCATCGCGGCCGGGCGGGCGAGCTCGCCGTTTCCGGCAGGGCACACCGGGCAGCGGAGGTCGCATGCGCTGGTGAGCTCGATCTGCATGTAGATCGGCAGCGACCACGGTCGCGCGCGGCGGTAGCCGACGTTGAAGGCGGCGCGCACGAGGTTGCGGCGCGCGCGGTGCGAGAGCCCCGCGACCCGGTATGGCATCAGGTCGAACGTGCTCTCGTAGGTGCCGTGCACGGCCAGGTCCCAGAGCGCGCGGGGGACGCGCGCGAGGTGGCGGACTCGATCGCCGGTTCTCACGCCGGCCGCCAGGAAATCCCGATCGCGGTGCCGTTGGGCATCGCATGCAATTGTAGCCAAGCGATGGCGCCGCCGGCCGGTCGTGGAATCGCGCAGCTCGGGCCGTGCCCGCGAGGCGGCTCGCGGACTGCGCCAACGAGACCGCGCGCTGCCCGCCCGCCACCGCCTGACCGCCGCAGACGGGGGCGACAGCGCTCACGGAAACCACCGGCTGCCCGCGCGTTCGAGCCTGCACTGAGCAGCCGGCTCCACCGCGGTCGCGCCAGTCACCGGTTGCATCATACTGGGCTGTCAGCACTTTAGGTCGAGCCGGCGCCGCCGAATGGACGGTTCCGAGGGCGCCGCCACCACCGCAGCCAACCCCCCCACTCCCCGCCCTGCCGTTTCTCTTGACGGCGCGACCCCCTTGACAGGGCGGTAAGGCCGCCTTAGGGTGACCGCAACTTGAGTCCCGAGGCGCCCCGGGGGGGGAAGCCTCAGCACTGACGGCAGCACGAGCATGCAGCAAAGGAGGCCGCGTGTCACAGCGGAGTCGGCCTGCGTGCCGGCTCGATCGGGGTGATGTTGTCTCGGCCTGCGCCGTCCTCTTGGGCCTCGCCGTCGCCCTTGGGGTGGCCCAGGGCGCCGGCCTCGACCCCCTCGCCTCGGCCCGTCTGGAGGTCCGCGGCTACCGCCTCAGCATCTACTCCGATGCGCAAACCAGCGACGCCGAGCAGACCATCAACGCCGGCGAGCGCGCGCGGGTGCGCACCTGCTTCGGTCTCGGCGGCGCGTGCGGCCAGCTCGCGTCAGGCGATCCGGGGACTGCCGGTCTCGTCGCCCGCGCCGAGTTGCGCGGCCCCGAGCTTCCCCAGCCATTGCCGCTGGAAACGGCCCCGGGCGGCGCCTTCATCCTGCCGGCGCTGCAGCAGGATGGGGATTACGTCCTCGAGAACATCAGGCTCGTCGAGGCGACGAGCGGACGGCTGCTCCAGATCGCGGCGCCACCTCTGGCGATTGTCCACGTGCGCCGCATCATGCTTGCCTCCGCGACCGTCACCCGGCTCTCGCTGGAAGATCTGCGCCAGCGCGGCATCTCACTCAGCGAGAATAACTTCCAGGCATTCGATTTCGCCCTCGGCTTCGCCTTTGGCAGCGAGACGGTAACCCTCGAGATGCCGGTGCTGTTCACCGGCAATGGCACGGTGGAATGGCTCGAAAGGCCGGAGGTCTCCCTCGACGGCCTGCCTGCCGAGGTGGCGGAGGCGGTGAAACGCTGGCAGCCACCGCAGGTCGTTCCGTTCAAACTTGAGACAACATCTCAGGAACTGCTCGACGAAAGGGATGAAGAGAACGAGGTGCTGCAGTTTCCGATCTTCGGCGCGCTCGTGCTTCCGGGCAGCGTGAGCTTCCTGAACCAGCTCTTCGAGGCGCGCCTGATCGTCGCCAATGGCGCCCCGCCCGGCGCCGCCGCCAGCCTGGCGGACATCACCGCGACGCTGCGGCTGCCGGCCGGCAATGTGCTCCGGCTGGCCGCGACCAATCCGCCCGTTTCGCCGGGCCAGCCCCTGCCGGTCATCGCCGCGGGCGGCGGCCGTATGCTCGCGCCGGGTGAGCAGGGCACGGCGGCCTGGACGGTGGAGGGGCTGGTGGCCGGCGCCCATGCGCTGCAGGTCGACCTCGCCGGCGAGCTGGTGCGCCCGGGCCGCGAGCCGCTGGTGCTGGCCTCCCGGGCGCAGGCGGCGGTGGAGGTCGTGGATGCCCGCTTCCACCTCACCTTCAGCCATCCCTCGGTGGTCCGCGAGGGTGAGGCCTACTCCCTGTTCTGCACGGTGACGAACCTCTCCCGGGTGCCGCAAAACCTCATCGCCCTCCAGCTTCGCTCCGAGCACATGAGTGGCGCTCACGCCGCCGACCCGGATGATGACCTGCGGCGGGAAATCGAGACGCTGGCGCCGGGTGAGGCCTCAACCGTGGAGCTGCCTTTGGTGGCGGACCTCACCGGCGAGGTCATGGCCACCACCTTCCAGTCGGCCTCACCGGCCGGCCTCGGCACCATCCTGCTGCGCGCCGGCGTCGGCGAGCTGGGGATCCCCCTCTCGCCGGCCACGTTGGTGCTTCCCCGTTTCTCCGAGCGGCTCGCCCGGCCGTACCTGGCCACCGACGAGCTGCTGCGCGCCAACGTCCGCCTGCTCGGCCTCGCCTACAGCCTGGCCGTGGTCCCGGCCGGCATGGCGCCGGCAGGGCTGCCGCATGTCACCAGGCGGGAGGTGGAGCAGCGGGCGGTCGACCTTGCCGAGGCCGGGCAGCGAACCTTTCTCGGCGACGGGCTGCTCGAGTCGCTCGAGGTGTTGGCTCTCGACCAGGTAGGCAACCGGCATCCGCTCGCCGAGATCGACGCGCTGCGCCGTCTCAGCAGCAAGGGACACGCCGCGGCCTCGGCACTGGCCGCCGCGCTCCGCGCCGAGCAGGCGGCGCGCGGCCTCGACGCGCGCGGGCTGCTCGACCATTTCGCCGCGACCACCTCGTACTGTGAGCCCTTCCTCGCCGCCCTGCTGGCGCCCATCGCTGGCGCGAGCGCCCCGGTGCTCGAGGTGCGCCAGAGCGCCGGCGGCGCAACCACCTACCTGGCGCGAACCAGCGATGCAGCGGAGCCGCTGCGCAGCCTGCCCTTCGGCGAGATCTACGCGGCTGCCGCCGAGGCGCAAGGGGCGGCGAGCGCCCAGCTCGCCCTCGTCGGCCAGGCGGGCGGGGGCCAGCCCTTCGAGATCTGGCTCCATAACGAGGGGGAGCAGGCAGCGGCAGGCGAGCTCCTTCTCCTCGTGCCGGCCGAGGCCACCGGCGCCTTCCGCCGGGTCGACCTCGGCCTGGTCACGGTGCCGCCCCACTCTGTCATTGGCGTGAGCGCGGGCGCCGCGGTGCCGGACCCTGGCGACGGCGGCTTCCGCCTCTACTACCCGGCGACCGGCTTCCCGGTGCCGGATCAGGCTCCGGCCCAAAGTGAGACCGTCGCCCTGCCACCCTTCCGGCTGCTCGGGGCGCGCCAAGACTTCCGGCTCGGCGAGGGGCGGCGCGACGGCGCCGGCAATCTCTACCGACCCAACCGCCATGGCCACGGCGTGAGCTACCTCTTCAACCGCCCGCCGGCGGTCGCCGCCGCCGAGAATCCCGCCAACTACCGCATCCGCTCCAGCTTCGACGGTCTCGACACCGCCGGCCAGGCTGCCGTTCGGGTGCACGAGAAGGTCGGCCGGGCGGCCTTCCTCCAGCCCAGTGGCCGGGTCGTCAACCTGCGCTACTCGGGGCCGATCTCGGCCCTACTGCGGCCGGACGGGACGCAGTTGGTAGACCACCAGCACCTGCTGGACACCGGCGCGCTGCGTGATCGCTGGGGCAACTCGCTTGACGGCCCAGTCCTGCCCCCTGCCATCGAGGCTGACCCGCTTCACGTCGGGGGCCTGATCGAGGGCCGGGTGCTGGCGGGGGACGGCGCCCCAGTCACCGGTGTGGCAGTCCAACTGCTGCGCCCGCGGCGCGTCCTCGGGCTCGGCTGCGAGACCGTGCTCGATCTCGTCGACCAGCAGATGAGCGCGGCCGACGGCTCTTTCTACTTCGACTTCGTGGAGTCGCCCCACTGGGATGGCAGGGTGACCGGCCAGGTCATCCTGAGGGCGATCGTCCCCGCCGTGGATGATCCCACCCACAGCGAAATCGCCGAGGTCTCGACGGTGATCCGCCAGGCCTCGCGCCTTGCCGAGGTGAACATCGCCCTGCTCGGCCGCGGCACGGTGCGCGGCAGTCTCGTCGACCTCGACACCGGCGCGCCGGTGGTGGGCGGCCGAGTTGCCGTCGCCAGCACCCTGTTCGACGAGATCCGCAGCGCCA
The DNA here is from genome assembly GCA_043807175.1 of Acidobacteriota bacterium. Lineage (GTDB taxonomy): Bacteria > Acidobacteriota > Thermoanaerobaculia > Thermoanaerobaculales > Thermoanaerobaculaceae > JAZDGE01. The sequence continues at coordinate 4,922 of JAZDGE010000253.1, read as the reverse complement.
CCGTGAGCGCCGAGGGCGCGTTCTCTTTCGCCGGCATGCCGGTCGGGCCGCTGACCCTGACCGGCAGCGACCGTGACGCCCGGCGGGTGTACGCGACGGTGGGGCTGGCGCGACCGGGCGAGACGGTCGAGGTCGTGTTGCGCCTGCCCCGCACCCAACCGCCTGGCGCCGGCACGGTATCCGGTGTCGTCCTGCGCAAGAGCGGCGGGGCACTGCTACCGGCGGTGGGAGCGCGGGTCGCCGTCTACTCGCTCGGGGTGGTACTGGGCCAGCGTCTCACCGATGCCGGAGGGCGCTTCCGCTTCACCGCCGTGCCCGCGGGACAGGTCTCGGTGCAGGCCGCCGACTGGACGATCTCACGCACGCCGGCGTTCACCGACCTCCTGCTCGGCGCCGGGCAGGAGGCCGAGCTGACGCTGACCCTCGCCGAGGGTGAGGCGCGGGCGGTGACCGGCGTGGTGCAGCGGCTCGACCCGCTCGCCAATGCCCTCATCCCGGTGGCCGGCGCGGTGGTCTTTATCAAGGGACCCGGAGTGTATTCCTACACGATGTCAGACGGCGCCTACACGATCGATGGGGTGCCGGTGCAGGGCGTCGGCGAGGCGCCCTTCCGGGTGACCGCCATCGATCATGCGCGCGGGCTGGAGGGCGAGACGCACCTTCCCCCCATTCTCGACGTCTCACCGGCGCTCGTGCAGGCACAGCCGATCGTGCTCAAGGAGATGTACGGCGGGCTCGACGGCGTGGTGCTGGACCCCCTCGGCTGGCCAACTGCCGGCGTCACCGTCACCCTGTTTCCCTATGGCGAAACGACAAGCGGGGCGGGCGGGCATTTCTCGTTTGAAGGTATCCCGGTGGGCGAGATCACGCTCGGCGGCGAGCGCCGGCTCGTCGCCCATGCCGGCGATGGTCTGGCGGCGCCGCGCGTGGGTTTCCTCGGCGAAGCCGCCACCAGCATCGTCTTCGCCGGGCACCGGCCGTCGGTCAACATCCGGCTGCGCGGCAGCGGCGTGCTCAACGTGACCACCCGCACCTCAAGCTCAACCGGCGTTCAGTCACCCGTGTACTACCGTCCAACTTACTACTCCGGACAGGAAAGGCGCATCCGCCTCCGGGGCTCCTACCTCGAGTCGGGCACCGACCCCAACGGCCAGTTGCAGCTCGTTCTCCCGGTCGGCGGCTTCGAGCTGGTGGCCTACAACCCCTTCCACGGACCGCGCACGGTCAGCGGCTCGATCGACTACCCCGGACAGGTCAAGAACCTCGAGATGGTCTTCGAGGACGCCTCGACGGTGGGCGGGACGGTCGTGGATGTTGACGGCGCGACCCCGGTCGCGGGGGCCGAGGTGACCCTGGCCGGCGCGGCGTTCCTTCCCCGCAAGCAGCGCTGTGACGCGCTCGGCCGCTTCGAGTTTGCGCTCGTGCCGAAGGGAAACCTGTCCGTGAGCGCGGCGGCGCTGGTGGGCACGGTGGCGCGGGTCGGGGTGGTCCATGGGTTGCTCACCCGCCCGGGCCAGGCGCTCGCGCTCACGGTGCGCATGCGGGCGCAGGGCGGGGTGCGCGGCCGGGTGGTGGAGCGGGTGGGCAGTGAATTGCAGCCCCTGGCTCACGCCCAGCTCTATATCACCGAGGGCGCCTATCCGAATCGCCGGCTTCCCGCCCCCGGCGGCTGGCTCACCGCCGACGGCGAAGGCCGCTACGAGCTCGGCAGCGTCAATGCCGGGCGGGTCCGGGTGGTGGCCAGGGACAGCCAACAGGTCGAGCGGACCGGCTCGGCGGCGGGCGAGATCACGGCCGACTGGCAGGTGCTGGAGATGCCCGACGTCGTGATCTCGACCGAGGTCGGGCAGTTGGTGGTGACGGTGCGTGATCCGCTCAGTGGCAGCGCGGTGGCCGACGTCCAGGTCACGCTTGGCACTGGCGAGGCGACGGTCACCGATGGCGATGGCGAGGCCTGCTTCGCCGCCTTGCCACTGGGCAGCTACTCGGTGTCCGCCTTCCACGCCCCCTCGGGACGAAGCGGACGCGCCAACCTGCGCCTCACGGCCGCCGGTGAGACCCTGAGCGCCATCGTCACGCTCGACCAGCGCGGCGCGGTGCGCGGGGTCCTCTGGGCCGACTCGACGCGCCTCGCGGCGGTGCCCGGCGGCACCGTGGAGCTCTCAGGCAGCGGCGCCGCCGGCAGCTTGACGGCGCTCGCCACCACCAGCGGCGAGCTTGCCACGCTCGGCCAGTTCGAGCTTTCGGGCATCCCCGAAGGCCACTGGAGGCTCACCGCTGCGGCGCCGAGCTCGCCGCGCCGGGCCGGCGCCGAGGTCGAGCTCACCGCCACCGCGCCGGTGGCCGACCTCGACCTCGTCCTCGAGCCCGCCGGTGAGCTTGCCTTCCGCGTTTTCGAGCGCCTGCGCGCCGGCCTCGCCGAGGTCGATCCGGCGGCGCGGCTGCTCTCGGTGCGCCTGCGCCAGAGCGGCTACGACTTCACCCAGCTCCAGCCGGCGGAGCCCGCCCCCGGCCACCTCTGGGCCTTTCCCGAGGTGCTGCTCGAGCGCCCGCTCACGATCACGGTGGCCGAGCTCGACGGCGAGCAGCGCGCGGTCACCGCCAGCGTTCCCGACCTGCACGCCACGACGCTTCCGGGCAGCGGAAGTCGTAGCGATCCTTTCCAGCTCGTGCTCCAACCCAAGGGGATCGTGCGCGTGAGCGTGCGCGACGCCGCTGGGGCGCCGGTGGCCGGGGCGGCGGTGACGCTCACTGTGGCGGGAGGGACGAGATTCCCGGGCGTCTCCGCCAGCGACGGCGTCGCGACTTTCATCGCCGTGCCGGCCGGTCTGGTGACCGCCACCGCCACCGCGCCGGCCGCCGGCTTCGGCGGCCTCGCCCGCGCCACGCTCGCCTTCGATGACGACCTCATCGACATGCTCATTGAGCTGGCGCCGGTGGTGGCCGCGCACGGCGTCGTCTACCAGGCGGTGGCCGACGATCGTCTTCCTGCCGGGGGTGCTGGGCTCATTCCGGCGGCGGGCGTCGTCGTCGAGATCACGGATGCCCGCGCTGACGAGCAGACCCTCCTCACCGGCGCCGACGGCGGCTACCGCTTTGCCGTGCTCCCCATCGGGCCCTATACCCTCACGGCGCGCGAGCTGACGGGCGCCGGCTTGGCCGCGGCGAGTGGCTCGCTCGCCGGACCCCATGGCCATGACAACGAGATCCCGTCCCTCGTCCTCGATGCCTCGCCGCCGCGGATCGTCTCGCTGGCGCCGCCGCCGGGCATGACCGAGGTCTCGCGCACGGCCACGGTGGAGATCGTCTTTTCCGAGCCCTTGCTTGCCTCCGTGCTGCCGAGCGGGCAGCCGACATCTAGCTACTTCCGCCTGCGTACCGCCGCGGGCGCCACCGCCGCGGGCGCCTGGAACGCCGCGCTTGATGCCGCCGGCCAGCAGGTGGTGACCTTCATACCCAACCCCCCACTCGCGAGCTCCACCACCTACAGCCTCACCATCACCGGCGGGCCGAGTGGCGTGCGCGACCGCGCCGGCCGCCTGCTGGCGGAGGCGGGGGTGCTGGGGTCGAGCTTCACCACCGCCGATGCGATCGGCCCGCAGGTGATCGCCGTCGAGCCCGCTCTCGAGCGGCCTGTCGATCCGCGCGCGGCGCTGCGGATCGACTTCAACGAGGCGGTCGTCGCGGGCGCGGAAGCCCTCGATGGCGACGGGGTCGAGGACGCGGCAGAGCTCGCCTGGAGGCGGGAGGAGGTTGGCGGCGCCCTGAGCTGGCAGCCCCTGCCAGCATCGCTCGCGCTCACGCGCCACGCCTACTCGCTGCTGGTCACGCCCGTGGCCGGGCTCGAGCTTGCCGGCGACACGCTGCGCCGCCGCCTGCGGGTGGCGCGCCTCGCGGATGCTCACGGCAACGAGATGGCCCTCTTTGAACGGGAGTTCCGCGCCTGGGACGGCCACCCGCCCGTGATCGCCGCCCTCCCCGCCCCGGCGGCCGACGGGAGGCTCACCTCCGGGACGAGCTACACCCTGACGCCGGCACTGGCCGGCCTCGACGACGTCACCGCGGCCAATCCCGGCGGCGACCTCGATCGGGTCGACTACTATCTCGCCGATCCCGCCGACCCGGCCAACCCGTCGCAACCGATCTTCACCGCCCGCCGCCACCCCTTCTCCTTTGCCTTCGTCGCCGCCTACGCCGGCAATGGCGTCGACCCCCGGCCGTTCCCGGTGTGGGCGCGCGCGGTCGACACCTCGACCAACGCGAGCAGTGTCGAGCGGGTCGAGATGGTGGTCCTGCCGAACCAGCCGCCGGCGATGGCGGCAGTGACGATATCGGCGCTCGCGCCGGTGGCTGGGCGCCTGTATGCCGGCTCGACGGCTCGTCTCGCGGTCAGCGGCCTCGCCGATCCCGACGGGACGCAGGTGACCCTCGCGGTGGAGCTCTGGCAGGAGGGCGCGAGTGAGCCGCTGGCGTCGCCGGCGGCGCGTTTGGTGCGCCGGCCCGCCTCGGGCAGTTGGAGCGACCTGGCGGTGCAGAGCTTTGACGTCAAGCTTCCACTCACGCTCGCGGAGGGGACCGGCCTCCTCGCCCGGGCGCGCGCCACCGACTCCCACGGCGCCGCCGCCCCTGGCGAGAGCGAGTGGGCGGTGGTGGCCGATGACGCGGCCGCCCCCGTTCTCTCCTCGCTGGTGGCGCGCCTCGCCGCCGGCGGCGCGGCGCGCAGCCACTTCACGATTGGCGAGGAGCTCGTACTCGAGTTGCGGGCGCGCGACGGCGAGACCGCGGTGCAGGCGGTGGCGGTCTCGTTCGATCGCCCGGAGGTCTTCCCCTCGCCCCTGGCCGCGACCCTCGTGCGCGGCAGCAGCGACCTCTACCGCACCGCCACGCGGCGGGTGCCAGTCGACGTCTTCACCGCCGAGACC
>JAZDGE010000252.1:0-2336 GCA_043807175.1 Acidobacteriota bacterium | reverse complement strand
CCGCCGCTTGGCGGCAGCAAAGACGCGATCGCGCCATGGCCCTGCACGTGGGTAGTGGTCCGGAGCGTGCTCGACCACGATCACGACATGGTGCACCGAGAGTAAAGCCGCGGCGAGTGCACACTCGCCGGGCGAGCCCGCGTGGAGCACGACCAGGTCAGGACGGAACGCGGCCAGCCGCCGCGCGAGCTTGAAGTGCTCAAAGAGGTGCGTGTTACCATCGAGCTGCTGCTCGGTCCAGTGGGGCGGCGCCAGCCCGGCCAGGGGCGCGGGCGAGAGCACCAAGACCTCGTGGGAACGGGCCTGCAGCCGTGCCAGGGTCTCGACGACGCGCAGCAGGCCGCCGCGCGCGCGCGCCGGCGCCACATGGGCGATCCTCCATCCACCTACAATGTCCTGATGGACCTCCGGATCGGTTTCGACGCGCGGGCCGCCTTCCTGGATCCCCGGCGGGGCTTCGGCCGGGTCACGCGCGCTCTCGCCGAGGCCCTGCTGCGCCTCGCTCCCGGCCGGCTCACCCTCTATGTCCCGCATCGCGCCCATGTCCCGCTCCCATGGTACCCGCTTGCGGCGCGCGTCGTGCCGCTGCGCCGGCCCCGCCGGGGGGCTTTCCTCTGCGACCCGTTGGCCTGGCGCTTCACGCTCGCGCGCTATCCGGTCGACGTCCTTCACCTCCCGGCGTGGGGGGTCCCGCCAGGTCTCCGCCTCCCCGTCGTCGCCACCTTTCACGATGCCACGCCGCTGCACTTTCCCTCACCGCCGGGGCAGTGGAGCAGATACCGTCTGATCCTCGCCATCCGCTCGCTCACCCGGGCGACACTCGTGCACGCCGTCTCGCGGCATGCGGGCCAGGAGTGCCGCGAGGCGACCGGCATCCCCGAGGAGCGCATTCGCGTCGTCCTCCATGGCGTCGAGGAGCGCTTCCGGGCCGCCGCCGTAGCTCGCCCGCCGCGGCACCTGCTCTTCGTCGGCAGTGCCGAGCCCCACAAGAACCTCGGCCTGCTGCTGGCGATGCTCGCCCTGCCTGGGGCCGAGCGTCTGCCGGCGCTGGCGATCGTCGGCGCCGTCAGCGAGGCCGCATTGCCGGCGCAGCTCCGGGCTGGCGACCGGATCACGCTCGTCTCAGCTTGCTCCGATGAGACCCTGATCGAGCTCTATCGAGGCGCCCTAGCCCTCCTCATCCCCTCGCGCAATGAGGGGTTCGGGCTGCCGGCGCTGGAGGCGATGGCATGTGGCTGCCCGGTCTTTGCCGCCCGCGCCGGCGCTCTCGGCGAGGTGTGCGGCGAGGCGGGGCGTCTGCTCAGCCCCGATGATCCGACCGCCTGGCGGGACGCGCTGTTGGCGCTTAGTGAGAACCCGTCGCAACGCGAGCTACTGGCGCAAGCCGGCGCCGCTCGCGCCCGAGAGCTTACCTGGGATCGGGCCGCGGTCGCGATGCTCGAGGTCTACCGAGAGGCTGCAGCCGCTTTCGGCGCTCGCGGTTGAGCCGGGCCGGCTCGACGCCAGGTTAGTACCAGGAGAATTCCGGCACAAAGCAGCGACAGGCCCGCGCCTGCGACCAGGCCGGGAGGCCGGTAGCGGGCCTCCACCCGATGCTCCCCGGCGGGAAGCGGCACCCCCTGGAGGATCCCGTCCCCCCGCTGCGCCACCGCCGGCCGGCCGTCAACCGTGACGCGCCAACCTTCATCGGGGGTGGAAAGCCAGACCAGAACGCCACCGCTCTCGTCCGCCCGCAAATGCCAGGCTCGCGACCCACCGCCGCCTTCCTCCGCGAGCACCTCGCCGGCGAGTGTCCTCTGCTCGCCCTCACGCGGCAGGGCCCGCGCCACGAAGGCCTCGGGCCAGGCCTGGGGGTTGCCAAGAACCCGCAGCTCACCCGCGCGGTGAAGCTCGGGAAAGCCGGCGATCGGGTGCGTGGCGACGATCCGGCCCGCGCTGGCGCTATCCAGCCACCAGCGCCCCGCCGGTCCGCGGTCCGCTCCTTCGAGGTGGCGGGCGAGGGCGCGCGAGCGCAGCGGCGCGAAGGTGCGCACCATCTGGCGTCGGTCGTCAAGGGCGGCATAGCCCAGGCCAAGCTCGCGGCCTCGTCGGAGGGGGTCCTGCGCGACCCAGGCGAGCTGGCCGGCCGAGGGCTCGACTCCGTACACTCGCCCGTTCCCGGCCTGGGCCGCGACACAGGCGGCCACGGCGGGCTCGCGGTCGCCACCGAGGGCCAGCGCGTCCAGGCTTTGCGGCGCCAGCGCCAGCGCCGCCAGGGCGGCCGCGCCCGCCAACCTCCCCCCTGCCACCACCCCGACCGCGACTCCCTGGACGAGGCAAGCCAGCGGATTTCCGCC
>JAZDGE010000251.1:0-2597 GCA_043807175.1 Acidobacteriota bacterium | reverse complement strand
GTTGCTGGTCGGCCCAACAGGACGGCGGGAGGCGCCGGAGAACGTAGCCGAGCACGTTCCCAATGCAACGGCGACGCTGTCGGTGGCCAACCCGGCGCCCGGTGCCGGTCAGGAGGTCTTTGCTGGCGTGATGTTCACCACCGTACCGTGGAACGAACCGCCCACCTCGCCCACGGCGTTTCCCATGCGCGGCCTGCGGGAGCTGTACATTCACACCGCCTGGCGGGGGCTGGCCGGCAGCCACCTGGAGCTGCGCAAGTACTATGCGCCGAACGGCAGCCTGTACTCGCAGAAATGGGTGGCCGCGACCTCAGAGTCCCGCACGCCCCTGGCCTATCAGGGACCGAAAGACCTGCCGCACACGCCGACGGCCCAGGTGGCGCGGCAGCTCGCGGACGGCAGCTTTTGGGTCACCGACTACCTCGAGGTGGAGGGGACCTGGATCAGTGAGCACAACCTGGCCGGCCAGTGGCGCCTGGAGGTCTACCTCGAAAGTCACAGCGCCCCAGCAGGCCAAGCGGCGTTCCGGTTGGAATGAGGCCAGAACTGACGACACTTGACGTCCGATATGACCGGCCGTAGCTTCGCGCCATGCCCGGTCCAGAAGTGCTGAATCGAGTTCCCCGGCGGAGCGATTCCGCCAGCTGGAGTGTCTTCGACGATGAGGTGGTGCTGCTCGAGACGCATCGGCGCCTCATGCTGGGGCTGAATCCGAGCGGGGGGGTGATCTGGGAGCTGGTGGATGGCCAACGGAACGTGCGAGCGATTGGCGAAGCCGTCGCCGACCATTTCGGCCAACCCCTCGAGGCCGTGCTCGACGACACCGTGGCCTTTCTCGAGTTGCTGCATGGTAGAAGTGTGATTGCCTACGATTGAGACCGCGACGAGGCAACGAGACAGAAGGTGATGACTGATGGCCGATGAGCTTCATCGACCTGGAGATGACCCTGATCTTTCTCGCGCTGCGCCAGCCAAGAAGGCGCCGTACAGCCCTCCGACCATCGCCTGGCAGGAGAGCCTCGAGGAGGCGGGCGTCTTTACCGCTTGCAGCAAGCAACTGCTCGGGCCGCTGCAGTGCCAGTCCAGCCCCGAGTCGATTGCCTCCTGAGCCATGGCCTCGGCTCTGGCACGACTGGTCGCGAAGGCTGAGCAGGCTCATCGCCCCTTGAGCGTGATGCTCGAGCTGACGCACGCCTGTCCGCTCGCCTGCGTGCATTGCTACCTGCGCACCGAGCCCAGCCAGGCGCGGCCGAGAGAGCTGGGCACCGCCGAGGTCATGCGGGTGGTGGAGGAGGTGCGCCGCGCCGGCTGCATGTTCCTCGGCCTCACCGGGGGCGAGATCTCGACCCGCGGCGACCTGCTCGAGCTGGTGCGCCACAGCCGCGGGCTGGGCCTGGCGGTCTACCTGTCCACCACGGGGTTGGGCTGGACCGCGACGCAGATCCAGGAGTTGGCCGCGCTCTATCCGGCAGGGGTCAACGTCTCGCTCTACAGCGCTGACCCGGCGGCGCACGACCGCATCACTGGGCGAGAGGGCTCCCACGCCGCGACCCTGGCCGCGGTGAGGCTCTTCGTCGCGCACGGCCTGCACGTGACGGCCAAGTGTGTGCTGATGCACGAGACTGCCGACGGTATGGCCGGCGTCCTCGCGTTAGGCGAGGAGCTGGGCGTCCAGGTGGCGCTCGATGCCACGGTGTGGCCGACGACTGGGGGCGACACCGGGCCGCTGGCGTTGCGCTCGCGGCGAGAGCAGCTGGAGCGTTTCTTCGCCGCGCCTCAGGTGCGGCGATTCGCGCGCGTGGTCGAGCGGCGCCCAACGCCGCACGAGTCGATCTGTGCGATCGGCAAACGCAGCTGCGTCATCGGGCCGGCCGGAGACGTCTATGCCTGCAGCAGTTATCGCCGGTCGCTCGGCAATGTCCGCCAACAGAGTTTCGCCGAGATTTGGCACCATTCGCCTCATCTGCACTGGCTGCGCGGCTTGACCGCCGCTGATTTGAGCACCTGCTCGGCCTGCGAGAAGTTCTCGTACTGCAACCGCTGTGCGGCGCTGGCGTTGAGCGAGGACCACGACTTTCTCGGCCCCTCGAGCTGGGCCTGCCAGCTCGCCGAGGTCAAAGAGGCCTGCGTCGGGTGTGACCAAGCCCCATCGATTCCACCGATCTCGTCGCCCCACCCATGACGCAGAGCTTTCACATCGCCGAGTTGTGCCTGTCCCTCGAGGGTGAGGTGCCCGAGGATTGGCGCGCCCTGTCGCCGGCGTTCGAGAGCTTCTTCTCACCTGTGGAGGTGGCGCCCGACGGCGTCGTCGCGGTGCGGCGCGCCGAGCTGCCCCAGGTGGACGCCTCCAACGCCGCGCCGCTGTGCGGCGCCGCCCACACCTGGTCCGCCTGGTCGTGGCAGGGTAAGCGCGTCGTCGTGCTCAAAGCGCTGTCCGCTGGCGGCGCGCCCTGGCGTCATCTCGAGTGCGACGGCGTCGCCAACCGTTGGACGGTCACCACGGCGACCGAGCTCTCGTTTCTTCCCCCCGGCTCGGATCGGCCTCACCCGCTCGCCTTTCCCATCGGTGAGCTGGTCACCATCGAGTTGCTGGAGAA
>JAZDGE010000250.1:0-3737 GCA_043807175.1 Acidobacteriota bacterium | reverse complement strand
GGACATGGTGTTGAAGCCGCGCGCCAGGTCGTCGAGCTCGTCACCGGTACGCACCGCGACCTGGCCGGTGAGCTGGCCGTCAGCGATCTCCCGCGAGCGGGTCATGAAGGCCTTGATCGGCCGGGTAATCCGGGCCGCGAGGAAAGCCGAGAAGAAGTAGGCGAGCACGAGCGAAAGCAGGAGTGAGATGAGCCCGGCGAGGCGAATGGCCTTGAACTTCCGCTGCACCTCGTCGGCGCGCATGTCAATGCCGACGAGATAGGCGCCGGCGCCGTTCTTGAGTGGGGCATAGCCGGAAAGAAAGTAGCCCCACTGATCGGACGTCACCTCCTCGTCTGCCGAGATGCTGTGAAAACCCTCCTTGAGGCGTGGAATGTCTTCCGTGTACTCCTGGCCCGGTTTGGCCTGGCGCTCGGTTGGGTCGGAGTCGATGACGAAGAAGATCTTCTCGCCCTCCTTCCGCATGATGTAGATGAAGGCGAGGTCCTGGTTCGAGCTCTGAAAGTCGCGCAGCAGGTGCAGGTGCCTCTGGTAGGACGGGAGCGCCATGTCGGCGGCGCTCGTGATGTCGGCCAGGTCGGTCGCATCGAGTGTGCGCGAGAGCAGCGCCGCGCTGTACTTCAGGCGCGCCTGCAGGCTGCCGAACAGCGTGTCGACGGCGCTCTTGTAGAAGAGCGTGCCGATGCTCCCGGAGACCAGCACCACGGCGACGAAGTGACTGTAGAAGAGCTTGCTTTGAATCGGCAGTCGCATTGCCTCGCCCTCCGTGTGACGCCGCGTTTCGCCTTGCCAGGCCCCCAGATACCGCATCGCAGCGCGAAACGCCACACCATCGTATCCGCGCAGCGCCACAACCGCAAAGACCCGCGCGGCGTGATCGACGCCCCACACCGATCGCATCTTGCAGTACTGCGTTCTTGTCTCGTTCAGCGTCGTGGGGCAGGCGCTCCGCGCCTGCTTTCTCGCCGGCGCGTTGAGAAGCACGCGCGGAGCGCGTGCCCCACAGATCATTGCTCCGCCTGGTCCGCGAAACTATCATGCCTCGGCGGCTCTCCTGGTGTGGCATGAGGGGCCAGGCAGGGCGGCGGGGAGGGTAGGACGCCATGGCGACGAGGGACGAGCTGCTCGCTCTACTCACTCAGGCGGTTCTCAATGGCGATGAGGGCGAGGCGGATCGGCTGGCGCGGGCCGCACTTGAAATCGGCGTTACGCCGCTCGACGCGATCGAGGCCGGCATGGTGCCCGGCATTCGCCGCGCCGGGGAGCTGTGGGAGGAGGGAGAGTACTTCCTTCCCGAGCTGGTCACCACAGCGCAGGCGATGAAGGCGGGGATGGCGGTGCTCCAGCCGGCGCTGTCAGCGGCTGGTGGCAGCGCCGAGACCGGCCGGGTGGTGATCGGCACCGTCCAGGGGGATATTCACGACATTGGCAAGACGCTGGTGGCGACTCTGCTCGCGGCCAATGGCTTCACGGTCGCAGACGAAGGGGCCGGCGTCAGCGTGGAGCGCTTCATCGCCCGCGCCCACGAGCTCGACGCCGACCTCGTGTGCGCCTCGGCGCTGCTGACCACCACGATGGCGCGGCAGCGGGAGCTGGTGCAGGCGGTGCGGCAGGCGGGGCTGCGCTCGCGGGTGATGGTCGGGGGCGCGCCGGTGACCTCGACCTGGGCGGAGCAGATCGGCGCCGATGGCTTTGCCGACAACGCGGTGGCGGCGGTGCTGGTGGCGCGCCGCCTGGTGGGCCGCGATGCGGCTTAGCCCGCATTTCTCACCGCTTGTCCTGCTGCAAGCGCCGATAGCGCGCCATCTCAGGCCGTACTCACTCCTTACTCCTCGACGTACTATTCAAGTACGCCTGCGTCGCTCGTCGCTACGTGCGGCCCGATCTGACGCACTCTCGGCGCTTTCGCTACGGACCGCGGTGAGAAATGCGGGCTAGCGAGCTGCTCGCGCGCCTCGGGCAGCGGGTGCTGCTGCTCGACGGCGGCTTTGGCTCGATGCTGATCGCCGCCGGCCTCGAGCCGGGCCGGGCGCCCGAATGGTGGACCCTCGAGCGGCCGGAGCGGGTGGAGGCGGTGCACCGCGCGTACTGTGAGGCGGGCAGCGACATCGTCCACGCCAACACCTTTGGCGCGAGCCCGCCCAAGCTCGCCGCCGCTAGCCTTGCGGGCCGTTGCCGCGAGATCAACGTGCGGGCGATCGAGATCGCCCGGCGGACCTGCGGCGGTCGGGCGCTGGTCGCGGGCGACATCGGGCCGACCGGTCTGTTGCTCCCGCCGGTCGGGACGGCGGGCGAGGACGAGCTGCGCGCCGCTTTCGAGGAGCAGGTGGCGGCTCTGGCTGGCGGGGACGCCGAGCTGCTCTCGATCGAGACGATGTACGACCTCCGCGAGGCGCTGGCGGCGGTGCGGGCGGCGCGGCAGACGGGCCTCGCGGTGCTTGCCTCGATGACCTTCGAGGCGCGAAAGCGAGGCGCCTTCACCATCATGGGTGATCCCCTCGAGCGCTCGCTTCAGGCCCTCCTGGAAGCCGGCGCGGACGCGGTCGGGTGCAACTGCAGCGTGACCCCCGAGGTGATGGTCGGAATGGTGAAGGAGGCCCGAGCGGCGGTGGCTGCGCCGCTGATCGCGCAGCCCAACGCGGGCCAGCCGCGAGCGACGCTCGACGGTGTCGTCTACGACGCGTCGCCGGCGGAGTTCGCGCGCCAGCTCATGGCAATGGTCGCCGCCGGCGCGCGCCTGGTCGGTGGCTGCTGCGGCACTGATCCCGAGTTCATCCGTCAGGCCCGGCGGGCGCTCGACGAGGCGGGGGCCTGATGGACGGCGCGGCGCGGGCCGTGAAGTTGCCAGTGCGCCCGCGCCGCGAGGAGGTCTACCGCTTTCTCGGTTATCGAGATGGCGTCTCGACTAACCAGCGGACAGTGGCCCGCTTCAACGCGCTCTGGCCGCAGGCAAAGACCCTGCTGGCGCCGCGCGGCGCCTACCGGGTGGTCGCAGGCGCCGCGGCGCGGGAGGCGGGAATGCCTGGGGCTTCGCCACAGGCGGCTGTGGGTGTGTGCACTATCGGCGCGGCGCTGGAGGCCTGGAGCGCCGCCTGCGCGGCGCGTGGCGAGCTGCTGGATGCGCTCGTGCTCGACGCCATCGGCTCGGCCGCCGCCGAGGCCGCCGCCGATGCGCTCAACCGGAAGGTATGCAGGGCGGCGCGGGCGCTTGGCCTGCACGCGGCGCCGCGCATCAGCCCCGGCTACGGGAGCTGGGATGTCGCCTGCCAGGGCCGGCTGCTGGCGCTGCTGCCGGCCGCCGAGCTGGGGGTGTCGCTCACCTCGGGCTCGATGATGGCGCCCCGCAAGTCGGTGAGTTTCGCGGCGCCCCTCTGCGAGCAGCCGCCGGCGGATGAAAATAGCCTGTCGGCCTGCGAGCGCTGTGGCCTGGTGCGCTGCCCGCACCGGCGCACTGGCGCTGCCGGGCCGCAGGCAGCAAGTAAGGTCTCGGAAATTGCACAACAAACTGAGGGGATCGGGGTTAGGGGTCTTGGGTTGGGGAGACACAGTTCATTACCGCAGCATTATCCTCGGGGGTCGAGTCGCGTGGTGGCGCCCTTCTCGCGTCGCGCCAACAAATCCGCTAGGAGCCTGTCGGAGAAATCGAGGGGGGTCGCGTGGCGAGCGCGGCGGGGCGAGATGCAACGCGCCGCGGCGACGGCGATGTGGACCCATCGGCGCGCCGCGGCAACGCCGCA
>JAZDGE010000249.1:0-5742 GCA_043807175.1 Acidobacteriota bacterium | reverse complement strand
GCGACTCTAGCCCAGCCAACCGGAGCGTGCAAGATGTCCAGGTTTACTTCCAAGTCCAGGTCCAGGGAAACCGCCGAGCTGGCGCCGATGGGGATGGAGCGGGCTGTCGACTGTCGACCTTCCCAAGCGGCCCTCGCCCATTTGAGCCGGAACCTCCCTCGGTTACCATGGGGGCAGGCGGCGATGGCGGGCGACACTGGCAAGGACCGGCGGCGATGGCGAAGGTGGCTTGCTCTCGCCCTACTCGTGCTCGTCCTGCTGCCGGTCGTGGTCGCAGGCGCTGCGCTCGTTGGCCTGCGCTCGGCGGGCCTGCGCCGCGCCCTGCTCGACCGGCTCCTGCCGGCGCTCGAGGAGAGGTCCGGTATCCGGCTCGAGGCGCGTGATTTCCGGCTCGACCCACGGGCCGGGCGGCTGGAGCTTCTCGGCCTGAACGTAGGCGCGCGGGAAGCTCCCCCATTGCTCAGCGCCGCCCGACTCGAAGTGACAGTCGATCTGCGCTCGCTCACCTCCGACACTCTGGTCGTCGAAACGCTCACCCTCGATGGCGCCCGCATCGACGCCACGGCGCCGCTGCCTGCGCTCCCGGCCGCGGCGCCGGCGCCTCCAGGCCGGCCCTCGCGCTCGGTCACGATCCGTCACGCCGCCCTTCACGATGTCGCCATCGTCCCGGGCCTCGTCCCGGCGGCGGCGGCGCAGTGGGTGACGGCGTGGCAGGCTGAAGGCATCACACTCACCGGCTCGTACGTGGCGGGTGAGGCCCAGGCGGAGGTGACGATCGACAGCCTTCGCATCGAGCGAGCCGGCGGTATCCACAATGAGGTCCGGGTGGCGGCGCGCCTGCACGGCGAGGCCGATGGGACCTGGAGGATCGAAGACCTGCGCCTGAGCGGTACCGGCCTGGATCTCACGGCGTCGCTGGCGGGCGGCCCGGGCGCCGAAACGATGAACGGCACATTCGCGGCCTCACTGGCCCCTGCGACGCTGGCGCCCGAGCTGCACACCGCCGGCACGCTCACTGCACAGGGCGGCTTCGTCCTGCCGGCGCGCACCGGCCGCTTGGCCGTGCAGGCGCGCGGGCTCTCCGCCGAGGCGCTGCGCGGCCGCGTCGACGCGGCGCTCTTCGACCGGCTGGCAGCCGCTGGCACCACCTTCGACCTCACCGCCGATCTCGAGGCCGATGTGGCGGACCCGGCGATCGCCACTGGCACGGCTGAGCTGACCTGGTGGCGGGACGCGCTGCCGCTTGCCCGGGCAAGCCTGGAGCTGCCTCCCCGGCAAGCCGAGCAGCAAGGAGTGAGCGTGCTCATCGCCGCCAGTCTGCTGCCCGAGGCGGCGGGCGAACGCTCCTTCGCCGGGCGGATCAGCGCGCCGGCGTGGCAGGAGCTGGCCGCGGGCACGCTGGCCGACGCCACGTTGCGCCTGCGGGCGCCCAACCTCGCGGCCGCGCTTGCCGAGCTGCGCGGCCAGTGGCCGGCGCTCGTCCCCACGCCGGACAGCGATCTGCCGGTCCGGGGCGCACTGGAGCTCGAAGCCGCGATCTCCGGGCCACTGGCCTCGCCTGAAATCGCGGCCGCTGCCAGTTGGCTGCCAGGCGACGGCAGCAAGGTCACGCTCCCGGCCAGCGGGCGCCCGCTCGCCCAGGAAGGAGAAGCAAGGCTGGCGATCGCGGGCTTGCGCCTTGCCACCCTGCGCCCGGACCTCGCGGGTACGGTCTCCGGAACCGTCATGCTGGCTGGCTCGCGAGGCCAGCCCCGGATCTCCTGCGAGCTGGCTGGCGAGGCACTCGCTCTCTCACCCGACCTTCCCACCATCGACACGCTCGAGCTTCATGCCTCGGCGGATCGCGAGCGGCTGTTGGTTCACTCGCTCTCGGCGGCGATCGGCGAGAGCCGCCTCACCGGCGCCGGCGAGGCTCGACTCACGCTGCCGCTGCGCGAGGCCAGGTTGGATCTTCATCTCGACAACCCGCACCCGGTCATCGCTGCCGCCGACATTCACCTCACCTTGCGCGACGGCGCCCTCGCCGTCGACGTGCCGGGGATCGACACCGCCGCGGGCTCGGCAGCACTTTCGGCAGTCATCCCGCTCGCCGCCCTCAGGCATGTCCCGGCGATCGCCGGCAAGCTCGCCGGACTGCCGGTGGTGATGGCCGATGGACCAGTCCTTGCCACTTTGGCCGTCCCCGAGGTGGACTCGTGCACGCTGCTTCCGCTCCTGGGCCTCGGCGAGCGTCCCGAGCGGCTGCGCGCCGGTGGCCAGGCGCTGCTGTGGCTCGATCTTGCCGATCTCACCGCATCCGCCGGGCAGCTCCAGCTCACCAGCCTCGCCGCGGAGTCACAAGGGCATCGGATTTCCACGCTCGCACCCGTCAACGCCTACCTCGCTGGCCGCAGGCTCGAGGTCAAAGACACCGAGCTGCTCGCCGATGAAACGAGCATCGGCATCCAGGGCGCCGCCGAGCTCGCTCCCGCCTGGCGGCCGGGCGTCGATCCGCCGTCGGCGTTGCTGGCGGGCTTTACGTTTCAGGCCACTGGCACCCTCGACAGCGCGCTGCTCAACCCATACCTCGCGGGCGGGATCGCGAGCGGCGCCCTAGTGTTCGAGGTCGACGCCGGCGGCACGCCGGCTCAACCCTTCATGCGCGCCAGCATCTTCGGCCCCGACGCGATGTTCTTCTGGCCCACTCCCTACTCCACCAGGCTTGAGCGGCCGGACCTTGAGATCTCGTACGCCGGCGGTCTGGCGCGGCTGGAGTCCGCCACCGCCTCCCTCAACAGCGGCACCCTCGCCGTCACCGGACAACGCGACGGCGCCGGCGCGGTCGAGCTGGCGATCCGCCTCGACGGCGTTCGCTACCGTCTCGACTATGGCCTCTCCACCTCGCTTGGCGGGGCGCTTCACTTGAGCATGCCACCGACAGGGCGGGGACAGCTCTCGGGCGAGGTCGTCATCGAGCGTGGCCTGCTCACCCGCGACATCAACCTCGATCGCGAGCTTCTGGCGCGCTTCACCTCGCCGCCCGCAACCACCGGCACCGAGACCGGGCTGCTCGACACGATCGACCTCGACATCGCCCTGCGCACGAGCAGCGGCGTGCGAGTGAAGAACAATGTCGCGGACCTGCGGGTCAAGTGGGACGACCTGGCCGTCAAGGGAACGGCCTGGAACCCGGCGATCGTCGGGCAGGCCGAGGTGGAGCCAGGCGGTCTGGTCTACGCCTATGGCCAGACGCTCCGCCTCGACCGGGCGGTCTTCACGTTCACGGGCAACCCCCTCACCGACCCCGAGATCGAGATGGAGACCACGACCTCGCTCGAGGATGCTTCGCTCTCGCGGCTTCCTGCCGAATCGAACCCCCTCTCGGCGCTGGCCGAGGGCGGGGAGAGCAGGCGTGGCGCCGGAGAGCAGCTCGCCACCGGTGTTGCCGGCTACTTTGGCGAGCGCCTCACCTCCGGTCTCGCCGAGTCGCTCGGCCTCGGGCGGGTCAGCCTGCGGCCGCTGCTGGTCTTCGGCGAGGCCGATCCCGGCGCGCGTCTCACCTTGAGCCGCGAGCTCTCCGCCAATGTCACGTTTGCGGTCTCGCTCGACCTTCGCAACGCCCAACGGCAGACCTACCTGCTTGACCTGCACGGGCTGCGCGCGCTGCCCTCGCTGGCGGCGCAGGCCTTCACCACCGACGCCGGCAACCCGGGAGCGACGCTGCAGCAGTCGCTCGCCTTTGGCGGACCGCGCCGGCAGCTCGAGGAGGGCGTGCGACTCTCGCGGATCAGGCTCGTAGGCCCCAAGTCCCTCCCTCGGCGGGCGGTGCGCGCAGCCATCGGCCTCCGCCGTGGTGACCATCTGAGAGCGGACGCGGCCTTCGACATCGAGGTCGAGGTTGCGGCGCTGCTGCGCGAACGCGGCTATCCCAACACCGAGGTCGCGGTCACGACGAGGCCGGCGAAAAAGCGGACAGACCGGGCCGAGCTCGTCGTCACCATCGACCCCGGACCAAAGGCAACCTTCGTCTTTGCCGGCGATCGCCCGAGCGCCGCCAGCCGCGCCCTCATCGCCTCACTCTACCGCGCCGACTTCTTCGAGCAGAGCTCGCTGGCCGAGATGCGCCGGGCGACCGTGCGCGCCCTGCGTGGCGCCGGCTTTCTCGACCCGGAGGTGGAGGTGGAGGCGGCCTCGGCACAGCCGGATGATCCTGCCGGCGAGCGCATCGTGACCATCACGGCGCAGGGCGGGCGCCGAGTGGCGCTCGGTCCGCCCCGCTTCCTCGGCCTGCCGGAGGCCGATGCCGCACTGCTGGCTGGCCGTTTCCCGACCGCTCTCGAGCGCGCCGAGCTGGCCTGCGCCGAGCCCGACGCGGATCGGCGCGTTGCCGAGTCGCTGCGTGTCCTCGGCTACCCGGCCGCCCGCATCCGCTCGCGCTCACTCGACGAGACCGGCGCGACGCTCATCGTGGCGGTGGAGACGGGGCCACGCGACCGAGTCGCGAAGGTGGAGCTGCGGGGCCTGCCGGCGGCGGGTGCGGAGCGCTTGTTGTCGGAGCTGCCACTGCATTCCGGCGACCCCTTGCGCGCGGATCGCGTCGCGCTGGCTGCGCTGGCAGTTGAGAATCGTCTCAAGGAGGATGGCTTTGCCGGGGCCAGGGTGCTCGCCGTGGTGGCGCAGCGCGGGCCTGGCATGGCGGATGTGATTCTCGACGCCCGGCCGGGCGCCGTCCAGCGGGTCGGCAAGGTCGAGCTTTCGGGCCTGCGCTGGACCAGTGAGTCGTTGGCCCGGCGCCAGGCGGGGATCGGCCCCGATGACCTCTTCCGCGCTCGCGAGCTCACCGCTGCCTCCCACCGGCTCGCCGGCATGGGCGTCTTCTCGGCGGTCGGCGCCACCGCCAGCTCCAGGCCGGATGGAGGCACCGACATCACCTTCGCCGTCGCGGAGCGGCCTCGCTTCACCCTCGGCTATGGCCTGCGCTGGGAGAGTGGGGTGGGCGCTGCCGGCGTCGTTGATGCAGTCGACCACAACCTCCTCGGCCGCTCGATAACGCTCGGCGTGCGGGCGCTGTGGAAGCCGGATGACCGTCTCGGCAAGCTCTATGTCGGCGCCTCAGACCTGCTTGGCAGCCGCGCCGCCATCGATGCCTTCGCCGAGAGCCGCCGTAAGGTGGAGGGCAATATCCTCAAGGACTCACTCGAGGGAAGCGTCCAGCTCTCGCATCCGCTCGGCGCGCACGCCACCGGGCGCGTGTACGGCGCCTACCTCGACCGCCACCTCACCGAGGTCGAGCCCGACCCCTTCGAGCCGATTGCCCTGGATATCCGCCTCAAGGTCCCCTACCTCGGCGTGCAGCTCATCTACGACACCCGCGCCGACCCTCTGCTCGCTGACCGCGGCCTCTTCGCCAGCGCCGACCTCTCGGGCAGCCACACCTTCCTCGGCAGCGATTTCCGCTACGTTCGACTTTTCACCCAGGTCAACCTCTACCGCCCGATCTCCCTCGTCGGCCGGCCCGGCGCCACCTGGGCACAGTCGGTACGCCTCGGCCTCGCCAAGCCCTTCGGCCAGGAGCTCGTCTCCGACGTGCGCTTCTTCGCCGGTGGCGAGTACTCGGTGCGGGGCTACGCCACCGAGACCCTGGGCCCCCTCGAGGACCTTGGCGCCGTCCTCAAACCCACCGGCGGCGAGGCCCTGCTGGTCGTCAACGAGGAGCTGCGCTTCCCACTCTTTTGGGACCTCACCGGCCTCGTCTTCGTCGAC
>JAZDGE010000248.1:0-7383 GCA_043807175.1 Acidobacteriota bacterium | reverse complement strand
GATCTACCTCGCGTTGGTCGCGATCCTCCCTGAGATCTTGATCGCCGGCTTCAAGGTGTCGACGATTCCGTTCATCGGCGGACCCCTGGATGCCTTCCTGCCCCGCTGGTTCACCGAGGGGTTGAACGTCAAGTTCTACTTTGGCGGCACCTCGCTCCTGATTGTGGTCGGGGTGGCGATGGACACGGTGCAGCAAATCGAGGCGCAGATGGTGATGCGCCACTACGATGGTTTCGTCAAGGGCCGCCGCATGCGCGGGCGCCGGGGCTAGAGGACGGTGGCGGATCGGCTTCTTCTCGGTATCTGCGCGGCCCCCGAGCTCGGGGCCGGCGGAAACCCTTTGCGCGGCGTGCTGAGGGCGGGGAGCGCGGGCGCATGATGGTGCTCAAGTCCTCCGCCGAGCTCGACGTGATGCACCGGGCGAACGCCATCGTGCACGAGGTGCTCGCCCTGGTCTCGGCGGCAGCGAAGCCCGGCGTCGCGACGGAGCACCTTGATCATCTCGCCGAGGACCACATTCTTGCCAGCGGCGGCAAACCGGCCTTCAAGGGCTACCGCGGCTATCCGGCCACGCTGTGCACCTCGATCAACGAGGTCATCGTCCACGGGATCCCCTCGGCGGCAGTACGGCTGCGCGAGGGCGATGTGCTCTCGATTGACTGTGGCGTGCTCTGGCAAGGCTACTACGGCGACGCCGCGACCACGGTAGCGGTCGGCGCCGTCACCCCGCCGGCGGCGGCGTTGCTGCGTGTGACCCGCGAGTGTCTCGAGCTCGCGGTCGATGTGATTCGGCCAGGACGCCGGCTCACCGACGTTGGCGACGTGATCCAGCGCCACGCCGAGGCGGCCGGCTACTCCGTGGTGCGTGACTTCGTCGGCCATGGGGTCGGGCGGGCGCTGCACGAGGATCCACAGGTCTACAACTTTGGGCCGCCAGGCCGCGGGCCGGAGCTGAGACCCGGTCTCGTCTTGGCGGTCGAGCCGATGGTGAATGCCGGCACGCCGGACGTCGATATCGACGATGACGGCTGGACGGCGCGCACCGAAGACGGTAAGCTTTCGGCCCATTTTGAGTACTCGGTGGCCGTCACGGCAAACGGCCCCTGGGTGCTGGGTCTCGACGGGAGGTAGGTGGAGGTATGGCGAAAGAGGAGGCCATCGAAGTCATGGCCACCGTGTTAGAGGCGCTACCCAACGCGGTTTTCCGCGTCGAGCTGGAGAACGGCCATGAGGTGCTCGCGCACATCTCAGGTAAAATGCGCAAGCACTTCATCCGCATCCTGCCGGGTGACAAGGTGCTGGTGGAGCTTTCGCCCTACGACCTCACGCGCGGGCGAATCGTGTATCGGTACAAGTGATGCCACAGGGCGACACGAGCCGGCATCATTCCGAGTGCGGCGGGCACTTCCGCCCGGTTGGGCCGCGGTTATTGGCGTTTGAAACTCTGAGGGGACGGCACGTATGAAGGTTCGCTCTTCGGTTCGCAAGATTTGCAGCAAGTGCAAGATCGTTGTGCGGCGCGGGGTGGTTCGCGTGATTTGCGAGAACCCCAAGCACAAGCAGCGGCAAGGGTAGCGGGGAGGTTTTGAAGTGGCACGCATCGTAGGCGTCGATCTTCCGCAAAACAAGCACGTGGAGATCGGTCTGACGTACATCTATGGCATTGGGCGCCCGCTTTCATTGCAGATTCTCGGCAAGGCCAGCGTCGATGGCATGGTGCGCGTCAAGGACCTCTCCGAAGACGAGGTGCGCCGTATCACCCGGGTGATCCAGGACGATGTCAAGGTCGAGGGTGATCTGCGCAAGGAAGTCGCGATGAACATCAAGCGGCTGATGGAGATCGGCTGCTATCGCGGGATCCGTCACCGGCGCGGCCTGCCCGTGCGCGGGCAGCGTACGCACACCAACGCCCGTACGCGGAAGGGTCCGCGGCGCGCCACGGTCGCCAAGAAGAAGAAGACTGGCAAGAAGTAGGCAGGAGGCTTTCGGACATGGCAAAGGCGACGAAGACCGCGAAGAAGGGGCCGCGCCGGCGGGAACGCAAGAACGTGCCCCACGCCGTGGCTCACATTCAAGCGACGTTCAACAACACCATCGTGACCTTTTCCGAGCCGACCGGCGACGCGATCTGCTGGAGCTCGGCGGGCCGCATTGGCTACAAGGGCTCGCGCAAGGGCACTCCCTACGCGGCTCAGCTCGCCGCCCGCAATGCGGCGGAGCAGGCGCAGGAGCATGGGGTGCGAACGGTGGACGTAGAGCTCAAGGGGCCGGGCGCCGGCCGCGAGTCGGCGATCCGGGCGCTGGCGGCGTCGGGGCTCGAGATCAAGAGCATCCACGACGTCACGCCGATCCCCCACAATGGGTGCCGGCCGCCGAAGCGGCGCCGGGTGTAAGGAAGCAAGGAGGCTGAGGTGGCACGGTACCACGAGCCGGTGTGTCGGCTTTGTCGTCGCGAGGGGATGAAGCTGTTCCTCAAGGGGGAGCGTTGCTTCAAAGAGAAGTGCGCTGTCGAGCGGCGCTCGTACGCCCCGGGACAGCACGGCAAGCGGCGAAACAAGATGCAACCCTATGGCATGCAGCTTCGCGAGAAGCAGAAGGTGCGGCGTGTCTATGGCGTGCTTGAGGCCCAGTTCCGGCGCTATTTCGCCGAGGCGGCCAGACAGCGCGGTGTGACGGGCGACAACCTGCTGCGGCTGCTCGAGCTGCGACTCGACAACGTCGTCTACTCGCTAGGTTTTGCGTCCTCGCGGCGGCAGGCGAGGCAGCTCGTCCGCCATGGCCACCTGCTGGTCAATGGCCGGACGACCAGCATTCCCTCCTTGCAGGTCAAGCCGGGTATGGAAGTTGCCCTGAAGGAGAAGCTCCGCGCCAACGCGCTGGTCAACGAGGCGTTGGACACAGCCCAGGGGCGTGGCGTGCCCCCGTGGCTGGAGCTGGACGCTGAGGGCTATCGCGGCAAGGTAGTCTCCTTGCCCGCTCGCGAGGACATCCGGTTGCCGATCCAAGAGCAGCTCATCGTCGAGCTGTACTCGCGATGAGGAGGTGGCTATGAGAGGTTTGGAGCTTCACCGGCCTTCCTCGGTGGTGGTGGAAGGCGAAGCCGGCACCCCCACTTACGGGGTCTTCACGGCGCAACCATTCGAGCGTGGCTGGGGCGTTACGATCGGCAACGCGCTGCGGCGAGTCCTGCTCTCCTCGATCGAGGGGGCGGCCATCACTGCGGTGCGCTTCGCCGGCGTCGACCACGAGTATGACTCCCTGCCGGGGGTCATGGAAGACGTCACGGACTTTATCCTGAACTTGAAGCGCGTACCGCTCCGGCTGCACACGCTCGAGTCCCTCGTCGCCACGATCAAGACCGAGAAGGCTGGCGTCCTCAAGGCGTCTGCCATCGCCGGCAGCTCGGAGCTGGAGGTGGTGGACCCCGAGGTCTACCTGGCAACCCTCTCCGAGGAGGGCGCGGTCGACGCCGAGCTGGTGGTGCGCCGGGGCCGCGGCTACGTGCCGGTCGAGGATCATGAGTCGCGCAACCTGGGCGTCGGGTTCATCTATCTTGACGCCGCCTTCTCCCCGGTTCGCAAGGCCAACTTCCGCATCGAGCCGGCGCGCGTCGGCCAGGCGACCGACTATGAGAAGCTCGTGCTCGAGGTCTGGACCAATGGCGCCGTGACGCCGGCGGCGGCGGTGGCTGAGGCGGCCCGCCTGCTCACCGACCATCTGCCGATCTTCGCCGCCATGGAAGGCAAGGAGACCGAGCCGGCCGCCGGCAAGGGTGACACCCTGCTCGACAGCCCGGTCGAAAGCCTCGACCTCGGGGGGCGGGTCAACAACATGGTGCGCAACGCCGGTGTGGTAACCGTTCGCGATCTCGTCGCCTACTCGACCGACGAGCTGCTCAAGGTCAGCGGGTTTGGCAAGGGTGCGCTCGCCGTGGTCGAGAAGAAGCTCGAGACGGCGGGATTGAGCCTCGGCATGCGCTTCGACCTGCCCGACAGCACGCCCAAGCGGTTCGACCTGCCCCACAGCTAAGGAGATAAGGAGAGGACTTCATGCGCCACAACATGGCTCATCGCAAGCTGGGGCGAACGTCGGAGCACCGCCGCGCCCTGTTTCGCAACCAGCTCCGCTCGCTGATCGAGCACGAGCGAATCATCACCACGCTGCCCAAGGCCAAGGAGCTGCGGCCGATTGCCGAGAAGATCATCACCCTCGGCCGCCAGGCTGACTCGGTGCACGCGCGGCGTTTGGTGGGGCGCATGGTTCCAGACCGCGACATGATCAAGCGCCTCTTCACCAGCATTGGACCGCGTTTTGTGGCCCGCCCCGGCGGCTACACACGCATAGTCAAGATCGGACCCCGCCGCGGCGACGGCGCGGAGCTCGCCATTCTCGAGCTCGTCGACTACAAGCTTCCCGAGGCGAAGGCGAAGGCTGCGCCCGAGACCAAGGAAGCAAAGAAGCGCAAGCGCGCAGCCGCCGGACTCACCGAGGCCAAGGCGCGGTAGGAAGAGGCAGGGGTCCGGGGCCCGGGGACCGGAAAAGCAAACGCACCAATGGAGCGCCCGGGCGACCGGGCGCTTTGATTTCTACGAGCTGCGACGCCGCTGGGAGCACGCGGCGCGGTTGGGGTCGCCGCAGGCGTCACTTCGTACGAGCGCAGGCTCCATCCTGGCCGGCGACCAGAGGCTTGACAAATCCCATCACACACTTTATAACTATATAGTGATGGAGGTCACATGCGGCGCCGATGGGCAGTGATGATCGCAGTGTGGGGGATGGCGACCGTGGCGGCAGCGCAGGACAAGCTCTCGCTCGCGGCGGCAATGCAGCGTGCGCGAGCACGCGCGGGTGAGGTCGTCGCGGCGCAGTCGCGGGCCGAGGCGGCGCAGGCACGGACCACGCAGGCGCGGGCCTTCCGTCTCCCATCGATCAAGCTGGAAGAGATGTGGATCAGCACCGACTCGCCGGCGGAGGCATTTGCCTTGAGGCTCAACCAGGAGCGCTTTGCGTTTGCCGATTTCATGAACGCCGATCCCAACCGGCCGAACACGCTGGACACCGCGATCACCCGGCTCGAGGTGAGCATGCCCCTGTACACCGGCGGCGAGCTCGCGGGGAGAATCGCCCAGGCTCAGCTCGCGGCGGATGCAGCCCGCTCGCAGCAGACATGGGCGGGAAACATGGCCGCGCTGGCCGCCGCCGACGCCTACGTGATGCTGGATCAGGCGCAAGAGCTTGCTTCACTTCTGGAGCGCGCGCGTGACACCGTGAAGGCTCATGTTGAGCTTGCCAGGGCCTACGTTGACGAGGGGATGCTGGTGCGCTCGGAGCTGCTGCGGGCCGAGGTGGAGCTGGCCCGGGTCGAGGATCTGCTCGAGGAGGCGCGCGGGCGGGTGCGGGTGGCGGGCGCCAACCTCGCATACCGCCTCGGTGTCGAGCAGACCGCGGTGTTCGAGCTCGATCCGCTGCCGGCGCCGGCACCGCTCGACGAGGAGCTTCGGGGCTGGTTGGCGTCCGCGGCCGAGCGCCAGGACCTCGCGGCGGCGCGGCAACTGCTGCGCGCTGGCGAGCTGGAGGAGGGTGTCCGGCGGGCCGCGTTCCTGCCCCGGATCGGGGTGGTGGCGAGAGGCGATCTGGTGGATGACTCGTTGTTCGGGGGGCATGGCGGCTCAACCGCGGTAATGGCAGTGGCGAGCCTGAACCTGTTCGCGGGTGGCGCCGATCGCGCGGCGGCGGCCGCGGCGCGTTTCGATGCCGGCGCTGGCCGCGCCGATGTGCAGCGCTTCGAAGAAGGGGTACGCCTCGAGGTGCAGCAGGCATACGAGCAGGCGGCTACGGCCCGGGCCCGCCATCTGACGGCGGGCAAGGCGCTCGCCGCCGCCCGTGAGGCCGAACGGATCACCGAGGAGCGCTTCCGGACCGGGGTCGTGAAGATGCTGGACCTGCTCGACGCCTCGACGGCACGCAGAGAAGCAGAGACGCGAGAGCTGGTGGCGCGGGCGGAGGCGCACGCGGCGAGCTTGCGCCTGGCGGTCAGGGCCGGTCGCGCACCTGAAAGTGTGGTGCGCTGAGCAGTAGCTATCAGCAATCAGCAATCAGCTATTAGCCGTCAGCTATCAGCCAAGAGCTGAAAGCCAATGGCTGAGAACCAAAGGCTGAGAACCAAAGGCTGAGAGCTGAAAGCTGAAAGCTGAGAGCTGAAAGCTGAAAGCTGAAAGCTGAGAGCTGACAGCTTCTTCCGAACCGTGAGATGGATGGAGGATGAGATGAGAACGATCGCCTCAACAATCGGAATGCTGGCCCTGCTGGCCGCCTCGTGCGGCGGCGGGCGCGAGACGCAGGGGACAGCCACGCTGCCGGCGGTGCGGGCGGAGGTCACAGGCGTCGCCGCGCTGACGGTGGCGCAGAAGATCGAGCTGTACGGCACTGTGGGCGCCGACCGGGTGGCCGCGGTGTCCTCGCGGGTGATGGCGACCGTGACGGCGGTGCTTGTGAAGGCCGGCGACTCCGTCCAGACCGGGCAGGTGCTGGCGGAAATCGATCCTGCGACCGCCCAGGGCCAGGAGGCCCAGGCCCGCGGCGCACTCGCCCAGGCGCAGGCGGCCCTGGTCCTCGCCGAGCGCAACCACAAGCGGTACACGGCACTCGCCGAAAAGCACGCTGCCTCGGAGCTCGAGCTCGACATGGCGGGGATGCAGTTCGAGCAGGCCAAGGGCGCGGTCGAGCAGGCGCAGGGTGCGCTCGCCGCCGCCTCCTCGGTGGCGAAGGAGTCGCGGGTGTTGGCGCCGTTTGCCGGCCGGGTCGCACAGAAGCTCGTGGAGGTCGGCGATCTCGCCGCGCCCGGTCGCCCCCTGCTCGTGATCGAGTCCGACCGCGGCCGCCGACTCCACCTCACGGTGCCGGAGAGCCTGATGACCGCGGCCGGCCTGGCGCTGGGCGCCACCGTGCCGGTACGCCTCGATGCGCTGCCGGCGCTTGGCGAGGTAGCTGGCAAGGTGGTCGAGATGAGCCCCGGGGCCGATCCCCTGAGCCACACCTTCACGATCAAGATCGAGATAGCCGGGGTCGAGGTCGCTTCCGGCGCCTCCGGCCGCGCCTCGCTGCCGGCAGGCGAAAGAAAGGCACTGGCCGTGCCGCGCGCCGCCCTGGTCAAGGCGGGTGGCGTCGATCTGGTGGTTGTCCGCGATACCAAGGGCCGCGCACGCTCGCGTGCGGTGACGCTGGGCGCCCCGCTCGACGGCGGCATGGTTGAGATTCTGGCCGGGGTTGCGGAAGGCGAGCAGATTCTGCTCGGCCTCGCGGCGGCGCCCGCCGACGGCTCGCCGGTCGAAGAGGCAAGGCCGTGAGCAGCATGCCCGGCAAGCCCGGATCTCCGGTCGAGCA
>JAZDGE010000247.1:0-2429 GCA_043807175.1 Acidobacteriota bacterium | reverse complement strand
CAGCTCCAGTTGCCAGCGGGGACCAAGCCGCACCGCGAAACGCACCGCCGCTCCACCGGCCGCGCCCTCGACGCTGGCGCTCTCGCCTTCGGCCTCCCAGTAGCCCTCGCGCCGCAGCGATTCGATCAGGCGCCGTCGCCCGCGTTCGAGCGACGAGACCGCCAGGACGTCGCCGCGCGAGATTCCCGTCCGGCGAGCCACCTCGTGCGGGCGGAGCAGGGTGCCAGGAGCGCCGAGCTCACCGGCGACCAGCGGCGCCCCCAGCCGGCCGGTGACCTGCATGGCCACGGTGCCTCCCGCGACATCGAATTGCAGCTCTGGATCGAGCGTGGCCTCGGGATAGCCATCATCACGCAGCCGCTGAATCGCCCGTTCCAGGCCGGTCTCGAACAGGGCCACTTTCAGCGGCGTCCCGAGTGTCGCCCCAAGTGCCACCTTCACCCGCGCCGCCAGCTTCCTGCTCAGGCCCTCGACTACGAGCCGGCGCACGCGCGAGGCCGCCTGAACCCTGACGTGCACGCTGGCGCCGGAGCTCCCGGACTCCACCTCCACGACCACGTCTTCGACCTCGCCGGTGGCGAGCAGCGCCTGAACCCCGGCGCGGATCTCCACCCGCGACAGTGTCTCCCCTTCCACCACGCCGAAGACCCGGCGCATCTCGGCGACGCTGGCCACGCCGGGCGCATCCAGCACCACGCTGGCCACCTTAACCTCATCCCACCCCAGGCCGGTGGCCGCCGAGCCCTGGGCCAGGAGTCTGGCAGGAAAACCAGTCCAAGCAAGAACCGCGAGGACGCCGGTGGGCAGGACCGCCGTGAGCGGGGCCCGCAGGCGAGGCAGGCACCAGCGCCGAGCAGGTCGGGCCAGCGCCGATGGCGCCAGGGACATGCCAGCCCCAGGGGCTTCCGGGACGTGCTCCCGCCCGGTCTCTGGACCCCTGACGGTGGCAAGATCTGAACGCATGAGCGGAGTTTTCGAGTCGCGCTTTCGGGCGGGGGACGGGAGGGCGGGTTTGCTGGGTGGGGTGCGGGGGAAACTGTCGCCTGTCGACTGTCGCCGGAGGCTCCGCCAACACCACGCAACCATCCTACAAACGCCCCAACCGACCGGCAAACAGCAGCCTCGCGACTGCCTGAGGCGGAGCCGACCTAGTACCGGCGCTGCCACTTGACCTCCATCGAGTAGGAGCCGTCGGTGTCACGGCTCGCCTCAACATAGACCCCAGGCCCGAGACGCCAGCGGCTGACGACCACCTCCTCACGATTGGAGGCGAGGTTCGTCGACACCGTTACCGACCAGTCGCGCGAGAGCTGCTTGGCGACCGTGAGCCGTGCGGTGGGCGTGCCACTCTCGCTCGCCGTGATCGGGTCGACGCGAAGCTGGTCAACGGCCAGCAGGGTCCGTGCGCGCCTGGTCACTGCCCCGGTGAGCTGCTCGGCGAGGAACGTCGACGCCACGGTTCCGGCCTGGACCTGGCCCACGTCCTCCGCTCGCTTGCCGACCGAGAGGAGGGCGACGATATCCATCTCCGGTAGCGGCGGGTTCGAGGAGAAGGCCGGCGTCAGGCGATCGAGCGTGCCCACCAGACCGACAGTGATCTCCCAGCTCTGCACCGTCGCGCGGGCAAGCAGGTCGAGGTAGGGCTCGATCCGCTCGGGGTTGGTGAAGGTCACGGTGCCACGATCCAGCTCGTAGCGTACGCCCGAGAGCTCCAGCTCGGCCCCGGGGAGCACCTCCAGCCGGCCCAAGAGCGCCGGCTGGGCGGCGGTTCCCACCAGCCGCAGATCGCCGCGCGCCGCGAGCCGGGCCAGCGGCGTGTCGGTCTCGAGCGTGCCGGGCACGCTGATGGCCAGATTCAGGACCACGTTGCTCCCGGCCGTGGCGGTGGCCCGTGTCGGCGCCAGCAAGCCCTCCAGAATCAGCTTTTGCAGGTTGAGCTCGCGCCGGTATACGGTGCGCAGCAGGGTCGCCTCGCCGCTCACGGTCAGCGCCTCGAGCGTGCCCGCCACCCGCAGCTCGCCGGTGAGCGAGGGGGCGAACCCGGTCGCCACCGGCCAACGCACGTTGCGTGCCTTCACGGCAAGATCGAGCTCGATCGCAGGCGAGATGACCACCCGGCCGTCGCAAGTCCCGGCGCCGCCGCCATACGCAAACCGCACTCCTGACAGGCCGATGACCTCCGGCATCAGAGTGACGATGCCGTTGATGGCGGTCACCGGGCCCGGCAGGCCGGGCAGGAGCAAGGAACCGTTCTCGACCTCGGCGCTCCCCTCGAAGCGGGGCTTGGCGTCGCTGCCGCGAATCTCGCCGCGCAGGTCGAGGCGCCCGCGCGGGTTGCTCTCCCTCCAGACCAGCGCGAGCAGGGCAGCAGGCAGTTGGCCGGCCACCCGGCCCGACAGCGACCCATCCACTGCCCGCTCGGCGCTCAC
>JAZDGE010000246.1:0-2101 GCA_043807175.1 Acidobacteriota bacterium | reverse complement strand
TCCGCCGCGCCGGCAGATCCGGGTCGAGCAGCGCCTCGCCGCTGTTTAAGAGGCTGAGCCAGGCCCAGTCCTTGTCTTCGTTCGAGGCGTTGACAACCATCAAGAACCGCTCGTGACCGAGGCGGTAAACCATGACGTCATCATGGGCGTGGCCGTATGGATCGAGCAGGTACGAGTATTGTGACTGGCCGACCTCGAGCCACTTGACGTAGTTGGTGGTCGCGAGGTCGAGGAAGGAGGCGGCGTTGGGGCCGGAGATCTCGAAGCTGCCCATGTGCGAGACGTCGAAGAGCGCGGCGCGCTCGCGCACGGCGCGATGCTCCTCGCTGGTCGAGGTGTACCACACGGGCATCTCCCAACCGGCGAAAGGGACTATTTTGCGGGTCAGCTTCTGGTGCGTCTCGAACAGCGTGGTGCGCTTGAGCGGCGGGTCCTTCGGCTCTTCCCAGGCGAACTCCTTGCGCGCGGGCCTTGGGCGGATCTCCTTCAGCGCATGTTCGCCGACGAAGTAGGGTTTCTCGAGGTCGAACAGGCGCCCAAAATCCTTGGCCTTGGCCAACTCCGAGGCCAAGGCTGCCTTCTCCGGATCGGGCAAGGCGAGCCGGCGCTCGAAGCTCGCGCGGTCCTCGGCCGAGCCGAGGCGCGCCCCGGCCTCGGTCAATCCGGCCGCGATCTTCCGGGCCAGGACCGCCGGAACCAGGACTAGCCGCCAGTCCTCATCCGGCACTTGCAGCACCAAGGGCGCCGAGCCGAGGGCAGCCTCGCCGCCGAGCAACCCGGCCTGCTCGACGACCACCTTGGCTGAAGGGCCGACCACGCCGAGAGCCAACCAGCCGCCGCCCGGCGCACCCGCGAGGTCCGCGACCACGGCAGGACCTTCCACCTTGGCTTGGGCGTCGTCGAGATCCTGAAGGACGTAGCCGTCGGAGAGGGCGCGCAGCCAGGCGCGCAGGCGCGGCGTGGCCCTGGCGCTCGAGATCACGAGCAGTTGGTGGTGATCCGGCGCGCGGTCCGCCAACCTGGCGACCAGCGGGCAGTCGATCAACTCGCCCTCGAGGCCGAGCATGGCCGTGCGGCGCACCATGCCGGGAGCGAGATCCTGGACCGCCGCCGCGGAGGCCTGCTCGATGCAGGCCAGCGCGCGCCCGCGCCGCCCCGAGATACCGAGCAGACCGAGGTCCGAGAGGTCGAGCACCGTGGCCTTGGCCTGCTTGCCCGGCGCGGTCGAGGCGCGGGAGAAACCGAGGCGCGGCGCGCGCGCCTGCTCGCCGTGAGAGAGGTCGTGGTGCGGGTAGCCCGTCTCGCCCTTGGCGGCCTCGGGCGCGAAACGCGCCGCGAGGGCATCGATCTCCTGGCGCGCTTCCTCCAGATCCTTTAGGGGGATCTTGCCGCGCGGCAAAAGGTGCTGCAAGCCCCGATAGGAAAACGGCCGGATATTCGTCAGCACGCGGTGCATGACGCGGGCGATGGTCTCCATCTCGGGCTTGCCCATCCCGCGCTGCGAAACCCAGGGCGTGCCCAGGCGCAGGCCGGTGGCCAGCGGAGTGGCCACGTCGCCGGGGATGGTGTTCTTGTTGACCACGATGCCCGCCAGTTCGAGGATGCGGGCCGCCGGCTCGCCCCACAAGGGAGTCTTGCCGCCGGTAATGGACTTGAGGTCAATGAGCAGCAAGTGCGTGTCGGTGCCGCCGTAAGGCAGGCGCACGCCGAGCTTCTTGAAGCATTCGGCCAGGTGCGCCGCGTTCTCGACGATGCGCTTTTGCAGCTCCTTGTACCGCTCGGTCTTGGCGATGGCCAACGCGACGGCGATGCCGGCGATGTTCGAAACGTGCGGCCCGCCTTGCAGGCCCGGGAAGACCGCCGCGTCGATCCGGCCGGCCAGATCCTCGCGCGTGGTGAGAATCACGGCGCCGCGCGGCCCGCTCAGCGTCTTGTGCGTGGTGAACATCACGGCGTGGGCGTGGCCGATCGGGTTCGGATAATAACCCGCGATGGCCAGCCCGATCGGGTGCGAGATGTCCGCGATCAAGTAAGCGCCGCAGGCGTCGGCGATCTGGCGGAAGCGCTTCCAGTCCGGCGCCCAGGAGTATGAGGTGAAGCC
>JAZDGE010000245.1:0-9560 GCA_043807175.1 Acidobacteriota bacterium | reverse complement strand
CGCCCGCCCGTCCCCCGCCCGAATGCGCGACCGGAGAGCTTGCCCAGGCAACGAAGGGCCTGCCCATGAGTGACCCGCTTTTCACCCGGGAGGAACGGATCCCGGTTGCCATCGAGCAGGAGCTCAAGCGCTCCTACCTTGACTACGCCATGAGCGTCATCATCGGCCGTGCCCTCCCGGATGTCCGCGACGGCCTCAAGCCGGTTCACCGCCGCATCCTCTTCGGCATGTGGGAGCAGTCCAACACCGCCGGCAAGCCCTACAAGAAATCCGCCCGCATCGTCGGCGACGTCATGGGCAAGTTTCACCCCCATGGCGACGCGGCGATCTATGACACCCTGGTGCGGATGGCGCAGGAGTTCTCGATGCGCCATGTGCTGGTGGATGGCCAGGGCAACTTTGGCTCGGTCGATGGCGATAACGCGGCCGCGATGCGGTACACCGAGGTGCGTCTCGCGCGCGTCGCCGAGGAGATGCTCGGCGATGACCTCGACAAGGAGACCGTCGAGTGGCAGCCCAACTACGACGGGTCGCTGCGCGAGCCACGGGTGCTGCCGGCTCGCTTCCCCAACCTGCTCGTCAACGGGTCGGCCGGCATCGCCGTCGGGATGGCGACCAACATACCTCCGCACAACCTGGGAGAGGTGATCGACGCCACGATCGCCCTCGCCCGCAACCCCGCGATCACCATCGAGGAGCTGATCGCGCTCGTGCCCGGTCCCGACTTCCCCACCGCCGGCCTGATTCGCGGCACCGCCGGGATTCGCCAGGCCTATGCGACCGGGCACGGGGCGGTGCAGATGCAGGCGCGGGCGCGCATCGAGCACCAGAAGAAGGGCGAGCGGGTCTCGATCGTGGTCAGCGAGCTGCCCTACCAGGTCAACAAGGCACGCCTGGTCGAGCGCATCGCCGAGCTGGTGGGCGACAAGCAGATCGAGGGAATCTCGGATCTGCGTGACGAGTCGGACCGCGATGGCATCCGGGTCGTGGTGGAGCTGAAGCGGGACGCCGTGGCCCAGGTGGTGCTCAACCAGCTCTTCAAGCTCACCCCAATGCAGAGCAGCTTCTCGATCACCTTTCTGGCGATCGCCGACAACCAGCCGCGGGTGCTGAACCTGCGCCAGATGCTCGAGCTCTTCATCGACCACCGCAAGGAGGTGGTGACCCGGCGCACCCGCTATGACCTCGCCCGGGCGGAGGAAAAAGCCCACATCCTGGCCGGGCTGGTGATCGCCCTCGACCACCTCGACGAGGTGATCAAGACGATCCGCGCTGCCGCCGACCCCGCGGCGGCGAAGGCGGCGCTGATCGCCGCCTTTGGCCTTTCAGCCTTGCAGACGCAGGCGATTCTTGACATGCGGCTGCACCGGCTCACCGCCCTCGAGCGGGACAAGATCCTCGCCGAGTACCACGAGATCCTGGCGCTGATCGAGCGGCTGCGCGCGATTCTCGCCTCGGAGACACTGGTGCTCGAGATCGTGATCGGCGAGCTCGAGGAGATCAAGCGCAAGTTCGCCGAGGGCCGCCGCACCGAGATCCTTCCCGAGGAGAGCGAGTTTTCGATCGAGGACCTGATCGTCGAGGAGGACGTGGTCGTCACCGTGACCCGCTCCGGCTACGTCAAGCGTGCGCCGGTGTCAACTTACCGGGCGCAGCGGCGGGGCGGGCGTGGCCGCCGGGGCGCCGCGGTCCGCGACGAGGACCCGGTCGAGCTGCTCTTCATCGCCTCGACCCACGACTTCCTGCTGGTCTTCACCTCGATCGGAAAGGTCTACTGGCTGAAAGTGCACGAGGTGCCGGAGGCGAGCCCGGCGGCGCGCGGCAAGGCAATCGTGAACCTGCTGCCGATCGCCGCCAACGAAAAGGTTGCCGCGCTGGTGGCGGTTCAAGAGTTCGACTCGGAGCACTTCCTGCTCTTCGCCACCAGGCGGGGCAAGGTCAAGAAGACCGAGCTTGCCGCCTACGCCAACCCGCGCTCGAGCGGCATCATCGCCATCACCCTCGAGGACGATGACCACCTGCTTGGCGTCCGGCTCACCGACGGCGACAGCCACGTCTTCCTCGGCACCCATGCCGGGATGGCGATTCGCTTCCACGAGAACGACGTCCGACCGATGGGCAGGGGCGCTGCCGGGGTGCGTGGAATCGCCCTGCGCAAGGAGGATTTCGTCGAGGTGATGGCGGCATTTGCGGCGGATGACGCGGGCGACATCCTGGTAGTGGCCGAGAAGGGTTTCGGCAAGCGCACGCCGCTTGCCGAGTTCCGCCTCCAGGGCCGGGCCGGCAATGGGGTGACGCTGATGCGGGTCACCGAAAGGACGGGCAATGTGGCCGGCATGAGGTATGTGGTGGGCGATGAGGACATCCTCCTGGTGACGGCGCAAGGGATGATGATTCGCACCCGCACCGCCGAGGTCCGCCGCACCGGCCGGGCGACCCAGGGCGTGAAGCTGATCGGACTCGAGGCCAACGACCAGGTGGTGTCGGTCGCGAAGCTGGCCGAGGTGATTGAAGAAGTGGCCGGCGAGGAGCCCGTGTCGTGACGCCACGCAAGTGGACCTGGAACTCGACTTAGACCGTTTTCTGGAAGCTCACGTCAGGCAGGGAAGTCCAGGTCTACGTCCAACTCCAGGCCCAAGTCCAAGACCAAGTAAGGCGCCGAGCTCAGGCGAGCTGCGGGCGCGGCTGTGCGGGCGGGCGTATTGGCGGTAGACTTCGCGCCGGGAGGCGGACCGTGAAGCTCTTCATCGACACCGCGAACTTGGCCGAGATCGCCGAGGCCGCAACCTGGGGCATCCTGGACGGAGTGACGACCAACCCCTCGCTGGTGGCTAAGGAGGGACGCGCCTACCGCGACCTTATCGCCGAGGTCTGCCGCCAGGTCGCCGGACCAGTGTCCGCCGAGGTTCTCGCCACCGACGCCGACGGCATGGAGCGGGAGGGTCGCGACCTCGCGGCGATCGCCGAGAACGTCGTGATCAAGCTGCCGATCACCCGGGAAGGGGTGAAGGTGTGCGCCCGCTTTGCGGAGGAGGGGATCGCCACCAACCTCACGCTCTGCTTCTCGCCGGTGCAGGCGCTGCTGGTGGCCAAGGCGGGCGCGACCTACGTGAGCCCATTCGTGGGCCGGCTGGACGATATCGGGCAGGACGGCATGCAGCTCGTGCGGGAGATCGTGCAGATTTACGACGCCTACGAGTTCCCCACCCAGGTGCTGGTCGCCTCGGTCCGCCACCCCCAGCATGTGGTGGAGGCGGCGCTGGCCGGGGCGGACGTCGCCACCGTGCCCTTCAAGGTGTTGGAAATGCTTTTCCACCATCCGCTCACCGACCTTGGGCTGCAGCGCTTCCTCGCCGACTTTCGCGCCGCCAAGGACGTGCACTAGGAAGAAGCGGGCTCCGGGCGCAGGGCTCCGGGCTCCGTACCCCCACCCACCCGGAGGCATCTGCAGAAGAGGTAGTTTTCTCATTTGCAGCTCAGCAGCCGCGGCTGGGAAGCTCAGGTTGGAGTCGATCTTGCTCCTTGGGGCGGAGCGTGATAAATGGCTCAGCCATTGTTGACAATGGCACAGCCGAGTTCTAGCCTCCCTGGGTGGTGACGAGCTACGTCGACACGGCTCGCCAGGCGCGCGGCGCCGACCTCGAGCGGCCGCTCTATCTGCGGCTGGCAGAGAGGCTTTCCGCGGCGGTGGCGGAGGAGGGCCTGGCCGGGCTGCCCTCGGCGCGCGCGCTGGCCGAGGAGTCCGGGCTCAACCGTGCGACCGTGACCGCCGCCTACCGCGAGCTCGCGCGCCGGGGACTGCTCGTCTTGCGGCGTGGCCGGCCTTCCCGCCAGGGGCCGCCGCGGCCGGCGGCGGCGGAGAGCTTTGCCGAGCAGCCCGAGAACAGCCTCGACCTCGCGCGCTATGTCCCCGATCAGGCGCTCTTGCCGGCGCAGAACGTGCTGCGCTGGCTCGGCCTCGGCGAGGCCGAGGGCGAGGCGGTGGCGCAGTACGGCGATCCCTGGGGTTACGGCGGGCTGCGTGAGTGGTTGCGGGCACGGCTGGCCGGCTGGGGCCTGCGCGGCCGGCTGCTGCTCACCTCGGGGGTGCAGCATGGCCTCGACCTCCTGCTGCGCGCGATGGTGCGACCCGGCGACACGGTGCTCATCGAGGATCCGACCTACCCCGGTCTGCCGCCATTGCTGGCGATCCACCAGGTGAACATGGTCGGGCTGCCGGTGCACGCCGACGGCATCCACAGCGAGGACTTGGAGGCGCTCCTGGCGAGGGCCAGGCCGCGACTGGCGGTGCTCACACCCACCCTGCACAACCCGAGTGGCACGGTCGCGAGCCTCGCCAGCCGCCAGGCGGTGCTCACCCGGTTGCAGGAAAACCGCGTCACCGTGGTCGAGGAGCTTTTCGATCCCGGTCTCCTGACTGGTGGCGTGGCGCCGCCGCCGCTGGCGGCCCTCGACCCTGGCGTAATCGCGGTCGGCTCGTTTTCGAAGGTGCTGTTCCCGGGGCTGCGGGTGGGCTGGCTTTCCGGGCCCGAGGAGCTGGTGGACCGAATCGCCGCGGTGAAGCGCGCCACCGATCTCTCGGGGAGCCCTTTCCTGGAAGCTACGGCCTGGTCGCTCTGCCGCCAGGGAATGCTCGACGCGCAGGTGGCCAGGCTGCGTGCCGCGGCGCTCGAGCGCGCCGCCGTCGTGGTCGGCGAGCTTGCCGGCGCGCCGGGTGGCGTGCGCTGGAGTCAGCCCCAGGGCGGGTTCTCGCTGATGGTGCTCCTGCCTGCAGGCTGGAGCGCGCGCGCGGTCGCGGCTCGGGCCGCCCGCCGGGGGGTGTGGGTGCTGCCCGGCCCGGCGATGTCGGCGAGCGGCCGGGACGATGTGGTCAGGCTGGCGTTTGCGGCGGCCGGCGGGGAGCGGCTCCGCCAGGGCGTCGGAATTTTCGTGGCGGCCCTACGGGCACCCGCGCGAGAGCTGCCGCTGGTGTGAGAACGGCCCTTGGCTGAGAGCTGAAAGCTGAGAGCTGAAAGCTGAAAGCTGGTTGGCTGGGTGGGGGAAGGCTGCAGTTCTTGGAGGCGATGATGAATTTCGAGAGTCCTGAATTTCGTGTCAAGGTCGGTCTCGCCGAGATGCTGAAGGGCGGCGTGATCATGGACGTGACCAACGCCGCGCAGGCGAAGATCGCCGAGGACGCGGGCGCCGCGGCGGTGATGGCGCTGGAGCGCGTGCCGGCGGACATCCGCGCGGAGGGCGGCGTGGCGCGAATGGCGGCGATCGAGGTGATCGAGGAGATCATGCAGGTGGTGTCGATCCCGGTGATGGCGAAGTGCCGGATCGGCCACACCGCCGAGGCTCGGATCCTCGAGGTGCTGGGCGTGGACTTCATCGACGAGTCCGAGGTCCTGACCCCGGCAGACGAGGAGAACCACGTCTTCAAGCAGGACTTCCGCGTGCCCTTCGTGTGCGGCTGCCGCAACCTTGGTGAGGCCTTGCGCCGGATCGCCGAGGGCGCCGCGATGATCCGCACCAAGGGTGAGGCCGGCTCGGGCAACATCGTGGAAGCGGTGCGCCACCTGCGCGCCGTGCGCCGGGAGATGAGGCGGATGACCAGGCTCGAGCGTGACGAGCTCGGTGCGGCGGCGAAGGAGCTGCAGGCGCCGTTCGAGCTGGTGCGGTATGTGGCGGACAACGGGCGCCTGCCGGTTCCCAACTTCGCCGCCGGCGGGGTGGCGACCCCGGCGGACGCCGCGCTGTGCATGATGCTCGGCGCCGAGTCGGTGTTCGTCGGGTCGGGCATCTTCAAGTCCGAGGATCCGGCCCGGCGCGGCGCGGCGATCGTCAAGGCGGTGACGCACTGGCAGGACCCGGCGAAGCTGCTGGAGGTCTCGCGCGGACTCGAGGCCGCGATGCCTGGCCTGGATGTGGCAAAGCTGACGCCCGAGGAAATGCTCTCCCGTCGCGGGTGGTGAGATGCGCGCCGGCATCCTCGCCCTCCAGGGGGACTTCGCCTCGCACCGCGAGGCGCTGCAAGCGCGGGGAGTCGAGACGGTTGAGGTACGTTCCGCCGGCGACCTTGACGGGCTCGCCGGTCTCGTCTTTCCCGGCGGCGAGTCCACCACCATGCTCAAGCTGATGAACGGATCCGGCCTTGCCGAAGCGCTCGTGGCGCTCGTGGCGGGTGGCATGCCGGCGTTGGCGACCTGCGCCGGCGTGATCCTGCTGGCGCGCGAGGTGTGCTCCCCGGCGCAGCGCTCGCTCGGGGTGCTGGACGTGGTGGTTGAGCGCAACGCCTACGGGCGCCAGCTCGCCTCGGCGGTGGTCACCGTGGAGGTCGCCACGCCTAAGCTGTTTGGGGTACGATCACTGGAGGGCGTTTTCATTCGCGCCCCGCGCGTGAGGGCTCTCGGGCCGGGAGTCGAGGTGCTGGCCAGACGCGGCGGCGATGCGGTTCTGCTCCGCCAGGGAAAGCTGCTGGCCGCGACCTTTCACCCGGAGCTGTCGCGCGCTTCACCAGTCGTTGACCTCTTCGTCCGGCAGCTCGGAGGTGGCAGGTGAGTGGGGAAGGACCAGTCAGTGTTGAAGTGCGCGAGCGGGTGAGGGTGCTGCGCCTTGACCACGGAGCAAACGCGCTCGACGAGGAGCTCGTTGGCGCCCTCGAGGAGCATCTCGAGCGGCTTGCCGCCGCGGGCGCGCCGGCGCTGGTGCTGGCGAGCAGCCACCCCAAGGTGTTTTGTCCGGGGCTGGACCTGAAGAAGCTCAATGGCCAGGCCCGAGCGCCGCTGCGCGCGGCGATGGTCCGCTACAACGCCCTGCTCCGGCGCCTCGCCACTTACCCCGGTCCGACGGTCGCGGCACTCACCGGACATGCAGTGGCGGGGGGATGCCTGCTCGCCCTCGCCTGCGACCGCCGTGTCATGGCGCGCGCGCAGGCCCGCATCGGCCTCTCCGAGATCAACCTCGGCATTCCGGTGCCGGCGGGCGCGGTGAGGATGCTGCTCGCCCTCTTCCCCACCCGCGCAGTGGAGCAACTGGTGCTCGAGGGCGACGGGTTCGGCGGCGAGCGGGCGCTCGAGCTCGGCCTCGTGGAGCGGCTTGCCGACCCGGCGAGCGTGGTCGACGACGCCTGCCACCTGGCCAACCACCTCGCCTCCCGGCCGCCGACCGCCTTTTCCTCGGCCAAGCGGTTTCTCCGCCATGGTCTCGAGGCGGCGATGCGAGAGCGCGACGAGGCGGAGCTGGAGTGCTTCCTTGATCACTGGTTCGACGAGGCCACCCAGGACCGAATGGCCGCCCTGGTCGCGACGATGAGCCGCTGAGAAGCGGCAATCAGCTCTCAGCCTTCAGCCATCAGCAAGCAGCTATGAGCCAACAGGCTTGAGGACCTGCGCCGGCTCACCCCTGCAGGGGTGAACGCTGGCCAGGCATGCTCTGTCTGAGAGCTAACCGCCGTTCGCGTTGTTCCGGGTGGGTGGGGGACCTGACTGCTGAAAGCTGAAAGCTGAGCGCTACGCGCTGCCAGCTAGAACTGGTAGACCTTCCCTTGCTGGAGCTCCTGGACAGGGTGGGGAACCTGGGTGGCGGCGATCTCGCGACGCAGCTCGTCCACGTAGGGCGGCTTGAAGTGGTAGAGGTACACCGCCACGTCGCGGTGAAGCTTGGCGAGCTCCGCGGCCAGGGTGGCCGGCGTGAGGTGGAGGGAGACGTCCGCAACCTGCTGCATCCGGTTTGGAAAGGAGAGCTCGACGATCACCGCCGTGAGGTTCGGGGTGCTGTTGGCGACCCGCCACACCTCCTCGGTCGGGCCGGTGTCGGAGGTGAACAGGACCGCGCTCGTGCCGTCCTCGACCAGGTAGCCGTGGGTGGGCACCGTGTGGCGCACCGGGATCGCTGTAAGGCGCAGCCCATTGACGTCGAACGGCGTGCGAGCGGCCACCTCGACCAATCGGAGCGCCGGCAGCATGTCATTGGGGATGCGGGTAAAATCGGGCCAGGTGTCGTTGTTGAAAAGGTGGCGCTTGACGGTGGTGAGCACCTGGGGGGTAAGGAGGATCTCGATCGCGTCGCGCTGGGCACCGAACGTGTTCTCGATCAGGAACGGGATCGAGGCGACGTGATCGAGGTGGGAATGGGTGATAACGATGCGGCGAATGGCATACTGCTCTTCAATCGAGAGCGCCTGAGTGAGCGAGCCGGCATCGAGCGCCAGCTCGCCGTTGATGAGGAACGAGGTCATGCGGCAGTCGGGGCTCGAACCGCCAAAGCTGCCCAGCACATGCCATTCCATAGTGGCAGTATAGGCTCATTTTGCGCCGCGCAAGCCCCCTTGCCTGGTGAGGCTTCGCCTCAAACCGACGAGGCGAAGCCTCGCAGTCGACAGTTGACAGTCAAGAGCTTCCCCCACACCCCACCCAGCAAGCCCACCCGCCCGTCCCCCACCCAAGGGCGCGACGGAAAGAGTTGACTCATTCGTTCAGATCTTGCCCCGGTAAGACTTTTAGCGGGGTAGACTAAGTCCTGATGAACTGGCAGCTCGGGGCCGTGGCTCCGTCGGCGCATGCCTGCTCGCTGGCCGGCATCGGGCTCCTTGGGGCCCAGCCGCCGCTGGTGCAGGTCGAGGAGGCACGGGAGGTGGTGGTCGTGGTGAGC
Source organism: Acidobacteriota bacterium (assembly GCA_043807175.1). Lineage (GTDB taxonomy): Bacteria > Acidobacteriota > Thermoanaerobaculia > Thermoanaerobaculales > Thermoanaerobaculaceae > JAZDGE01. The sequence continues at coordinate 929 of JAZDGE010000245.1, read as the reverse complement.
CGGTCGCGCGATCCCGGCCGCGAGGTGTTTCTGGATCGTTGCGCCGCCGAGGGCGTCGCGGTGCTGCTCCGACCTACGGGAGGTGGCGCGGTGGTGCTCGCAGCCGGTGTCGTAGCCGCATCGGTACTCGCCAGGACTGACGCCGGCGGCCTCCTTCCCGAGCCTTACTTCGTCAAATATTGCGACGTCATCTCACAAGCCCTTGCCGAGCTGGGCGTGACCGGTCTCGGTCGCCGCGGAATCTCGGATGTCTGCCGAGGGGATCGCAAGGTCGCGGGCAGCTCACTGCGCCTCTGGCGGGACCGGGTCCTCTTTCAGGCGGCGCTTCTGGTCTGCTCCGATCTCTCCCTGATCGAGCGCTATCTGCCCTTGCCCTCGCGGTCGCCTGCTTACCGTGTGGACCGGCCGCACGGCGAGTTCGTCACCTCGCTCTGGCAAGAGGGCTACAGGGTCACGCCCGCCACCGTGGTCGGCGCCCTCGAGGAGTCGCTCGGCCGGCACCTGGCACGCAGCTAGGAGCCTGTCGGAGAAATGGCGCGGGCCGCGCGCAGGGGCCTTGCTGGAGCGCGCTGGCTGGCGGGGCGTCAGCCGCCACCCGGCTTTGGCGGAACAGGCGGGTGCGACGCAAGGGTCGCAAGTCCCCTGCGCCCTTCGGGTTGCGGCGGCGCGGGGCGATCTGCGGTGTTGCCGCGGCTCGCCGAGGGGTCCCCATCGCCTGCGCCGCGGCGCCTTGCATCACGCCCCGCGGCGCGCGCAACGCGACCACACTCGATTTCTCCGACAGGCTCCTAGGAGCCTGTCGGAGAAATGGCGCGGGCCGCGCGCAGGGGACTTGCTGGAGCGCGCTGGCTGGCTGGGCGTCAGCGGCCACTCGGCTTTGGCGGCGCAGGCGGGTGCGACGCGATGGTCGCAAGTCACATGCGCCCTTC
>JAZDGE010000244.1:0-2641 GCA_043807175.1 Acidobacteriota bacterium | reverse complement strand
ATGCCGGGGATGATCCAAGGATAGCGGAACTTGATCGCCTGGTCGTGGCCGAAGTGGACCTCGAGGTTGACCTTGGGGAAGATGGCGAGGTCGGAATCCTCGGGGATGCCATGGGCGCCCACCGCGGTGCCCATGATGTTGAAGTGCGAGTAGTCCACCGGGTACATCTTCTCGCCGGCGGTGGTGATGACGCCGAATGGCTGCGGGTAGATGACCTCGTGGCCGCGGTAGGCGGACTTGCCGATCTCGCACATGCCGATGCAGCCGTCCACGCAGGTCACGCACATGCCGGAGGTCGGTACGATCGAGTCCTCCGTGCGGTTCTTGGTGAGGGTTGCGGCCGATGAGTTGACGCGAGTCAGGGACATTTGGTCCTCCTTGTCATTTGGCGATCTCGCAGGCGACGCAGGGCTTCATGTAGCACATCATGTCCTCGAACTGGGGCTTCTCGATGCAGGGCGGCGAGAGGTTGGCGCAGCCGCCGCATATGGCCTTGTCGGGCTCCGTGAAGGTGCAGCGCAGTTGGCAGGCCGGGCAGACGTACTGGCAGCCGCCGCAGAGCCGGCAGACCTCCGACTTCATGTTGAAAGGGGTGTTGATCCGCCTCGCCTCGCCCCGCCCCTGGAAGCCGATCGCGCCGGCCGCCATCTGCTCCTTGCACATCCGCACGCAGAGACCGCACAGGATGCAGTCCTCGTGCTCCTGGCGGAAGCGCTGCTGGCGCACCTCGTGGGCCGAGGCGAGGTCCTGGATCACCTTCGACTGCGGGCAGGAGGCGAGCAGCAGCTCGAGCACCATCTTGCGCGCCCGCACCACGCGGCGCGAGGCGGTGCGGACCTTCAAGCCCTCCTCGCAGGGGTAGGTGCAGGAGCTGACGAGCTTGGCCTTCGCCCCCTCGCCGATCTCGACCACGCAGAGGCGGCAGGCGCCGTAGGGGCTCAGGCCCTCCATGTGGCAGAGGGTCGGGATCGGGAAGCCGAGGAACTGCGCGGCCTCGAGGATCGTCGTGCCCTTGTCGACCTCGAGATCGAGGCCGTTGATCTTGATGGTGATCATGCCGCACCTCCCGCCTGCGCCGGAACCAGCTCCTCCGCGCGTTTCGGCTCGGTGAACGCGAGGTCGCAGCGCAGGCAGCGCATCGCCTCGCGGGTGGCGTCATCGAAGGAGAGGGTCATCTCCACCTCGGCGAAGCTGCGCCGCCGCGCCTGGACGGGCAGGCGCGGCACCTCGACACGATCGGTGGGGGCGATCTCCTCGGCCTGGCGGGGTGGCGGCGCGATGTAGACGCGGGGGAGGCGCGTTTCGGCCGGCTGGATGAGCGGCTCGGCGCTCAGGTAGCGGTCGATCACCACCGCTGCCTTCTTGCCGGAGGCGATCGCGTCGACCACGGTGTTGGGGCCGGTCACGACGTCGCCACCGGCGAACACGCCCGGGCGGTTGGTGGCGAGGCTCTCGGGCTCGGCGCGGACCGTGCCGTTGGGGTTGACCTCCAGCCGGTTGGCGCCCGCCACCGAGACGCAGTCGGTGTCGGAGCCCTCGGAGACGGCAACGATCAGCGTGTCGAGCGGAATCGTGTGCTCGCTGCGCTGGATCGGCAGCGGCTTGCGGCGGCCCGAGGCATCGAGGTCGCCGAGGCGATTCTTGATGCACTCGATGCCGGTCAGCTTGCCGTCGCGGGTGTGGATCTTGATCGGGGTGGTGAGGACCTCGAGCTTGACGCCTTCGTGGATCGCAGCCTCGATCTCCTCGGGGAAGGCGGGCATCTCATCCTGGGTTCGCCGGTAGATGATTGTGACGGATTTCACATCCTTCTGGCGCAGCGCCATCCGCGCCGCATCGAGGGCCGAGTTGCCGCCGCCGACCACGCCGACGCGGCCGCGGGCGAGCTCTTCGCCGCGCATGTTGAACGCCTTCAGGAAGCGAATGGAGGGGATGATGCCGGTGGCGTCCTCGCCGTCGAGGCCGAGGCGCAGGCTCTTGTGGGCGCCGAGGGCGACGAAGACGGCGCCGAAGCCGCCGGCGAAGAGGGAGTCGAGGGTGACGTCGCGGCCGAGGGTGGTGTTGCACTTGAGCGTGATGTTCTCGTCGATGAGGGCGGCGATCTCCTGGCGCATCACCTCGCGCGGCAAGCGGTAGCCGGGGATGGCGGAGAAAAGCATGCCGCCCGGCTCGCCTTCGGACTCGAAGACGGTGACGCGGTAGCCCATGAGCGAGAGGTAGTGGGCGGCGGTGAGACCCGCCGGGCCGGCGCCCACGATGGCAACCGGCGGCGCCTCCTCCCGCAAGGCGGCACGCACCGGCCGGTAGGTCGCCGGGTCGCTGTGGTCGGTGATGAAGCGCTTGAGGGCGCGGATCGCCACCGGCTTGGAGCCGGTCGCGCCGGCGCGGCAGCGGCTCTCGCAGGGCTGGTTGCACACCCTCGCGCACACCGAGGGGAACGGGTTGGCCTGGCGGATCACCTGGTACGCCTGGTCGTACGCACCCCAGGCGATGTGGGCGACGTAGCGCCAGGCCTCGGTGCCGATCGGGCACGCCGACTGGCAGGAGGCGCCGACCACCCCCTTGCAGACGAAGGCGTCGCACTTCTTGTCCCAGACGTGGCGCTCGTACTCCTTGCGGAAGTAGCGCAGCGTCGAGAGCA
>JAZDGE010000243.1:0-17969 GCA_043807175.1 Acidobacteriota bacterium | reverse complement strand
CGCTCCACATCCTGGACATCGCGCAGAACGGCATCGAGGCCGGGGCCACGGCGCTGGAGATCGACTTGCTGGAAGATCCGGCGGCGGATCTCCTCACCATCGAGGTGCGCGACAACGGGCGGGGGATGTCCCGAGAGGCCTGCGAACGCGCCCTCGACCCCTTCTTCACCACGCGCACGACTCGCCGGGTGGGGATGGGGCTGCCGCTGCTCGCCGCCGCGGCGCGTGCCAGCGGTGGCTCTCTCACGCTGGACTCGCAGCCCGGTGCCGGCACCGGCGTGAGGGCGACCTTCCACCTTGGCCACATCGACCGTCCCCCGCTCGGCGATCTTCAGACCACCCTGCTAGTGCTGATGGCCGGCAGCCCGTCGGCGGACATCCGCTTCCGGCACACCGTCGGCGACCGCGGCTACGAGCTGCGATCCAGCGACCTGCGCGCCGCTCTCGAAGGGGGGTCGCTGGCGGGGCCCGAAGGCGTCGCGCTGGTCCGCGAGGCGATCCGGCGCGGCGAGCGTGCGCTCGGTTAGGGGAGGACACGAATGGTGGACGTGAGCAAGGTACGCGACATCGTGAGCAAGCACGGGGGCAAGCGCGAGCACCTGATCGCCATGCTCCTCGACTGCCAGGAGGAGTTTCACTACATCCCCCGCGAGGTGGTGACCGAGGTGGCAACCCAGGTGGCTGCGCCAATCACCCATGTGCTGGGGATCGCGACGTTCTTCCGAGCCTTCAGCTTGAAGCCGGTTGGCGTCTACCCGGTCCACGTCTGCCTGGGCACGGCGTGCCACGTGCAGGGCGGGGTGAGGCTCCTGGAGGCCCTGGAGCGTCAGCTGGGCGTGCCCAAGGGCGAGACCACCAAGGACATGCTGTTCTCCGTCGACAGCGTAAATTGCCTTGGCTGCTGCGGGCTCGCCCCCGTCATCATGATCGGACCGAATGTCCACGGCAAGCTCAAGCAGGCGCAGATCCCGCGCATCCTGAAGAAGTACCGCAAGAAGGAGGCGGAAGATGCCAAGACTGACGATTGAAGACCTCAAGAAGATCCGGGAGGAGGCCAAGCTGAAGCTCACCCTCCGTTCGGGTGAAGCGCGGGCGAAGGTCACCGTCCACATGGGTACCTGTGGGATCTCTGCCGGCGCGCGCGAGGTGATGGCCGCGCTCCTCGGCGAGATCGAGGCGAAGGGGGTAGGCGACGTGATCGTCACGACCTCGGGGTGCGCCGGGCTTTGCAGCCGCGAGCCGATGGCCACCGTGGAGCTGCGCGGTCACGCGCCGGTCAAGTACGTGGACCTGACCCCCACCAAGATCCTCAAGGTCTTCACCCAGCACGTACTTGGTGGCCAGGTGCTCGCCGAGTACGCGCTCGCCACAGGCAGCGAGACAGTTGGCTAGGCGTGCTCACGTGGTGAAGACCCTCACGAATAGAACACACTCTTGGCCCGGGGTTGGGGCGGGGGACGGCCGGGAGAGTTTGCTGGGTGGGGTGCGGGGGAAACTGTCCACTATCAACTGTCGACGCGAGGCTTCGTCTCGTCGGCTTGAGGCGAAGCCTCGCTAGGGGCCCGGGGGAAGGGAGGCGCACGCATGGCCTACCGTACACATGTTCTGGTTTGCTCGGGAACGGGTTGCGTGAGTGGGGGGTCGTTCGACATCGCGCGCGCCCTGGAGTCGGAGCTCGGCAGGCGCGGCTTGGCGAGCGAGGTCCAGGTGATCCCCACCGGCTGCCAGGGGTTCTGCGCCGCCGGTCCGATCATGATCGTCCAGCCCGACGGGGTGTTCTACTGCGGCGTCAAGCAGAAGGACGTGGCGTTCCTGACCGAGGAGCACTTCCTAAAAGGGCGCACGGTCGCCAAGCTGATGTACACGCCACCCGAGGAGAAGGCGCCTACTCCGCTGCTGCGCGACATCCCCTTCTTCGCCAAGCAAAGGCTGGTCGTGCTCCGCAACCGCGGCCTCATCGACCCCGAGCGCATCGACGACTACATCGCGGTCGACGGCTACACCGCCCTCGTCAAGGCGCTCAGCGAGATTACACCGGAGCAGATCGTCGCCGAGGTCAAGCGCTCGGGGCTTCGCGGCCGCGGCGGGGGCGGCTTCCCTGCCGGCGTTAAGTGGGAGACCTGCCGGCGGGCGGCCGAGCACCGCGGTGTGGAGCCCGTCGTCATCTGCAACGCCGACGAGGGCGATCCCGGCGCCTTCATGGACCGCAGCATCATCGAGTCGGATCCCCACTCGGTGATCGAGGGGATAATTATCGGCGCCCACGCCATCGGCTGCCGCGAGGGGTTCGTGTACATCCGCCACGAGTACCCCCTGGCCCGTGAGCGGCTCCACAAGGCACTCGACCAGGCCCGCGAGTACGGCTTCCTCGGCCGGGACATCCTCGGCACTGGCATGGACTTCGACATCGAGGTGGTGCAAGGCGCGGGGGCGTTCGTGTGCGGCGAGTCCACTGCGCTCATGACCTCGCTCGAGGGGCGGGTCGGCGAGCCTCGCGCCAAGTACATCCACACGGTGGAGTACGGCTACAAGAACCGGCCCTCCAACCTCAACAACGTGGAGACCTGGGCCAACGTGCCGCTGATCATCAACCGGGGCGCCGAGTGGTTCGCGTCGATGGGTACCGGTGACGTGCGGGAGAACCCCTGGGGTGGCTCCTCCGGCACCAAGGTGTTCTCGCTGGTGGGCAAGATCAACAACACCGGCCTGATCGAGGTCCCCATGGGGATTACCCTGCGGGAGATCGTCTTCGACATCGGCGGTGGCATCCCTGGCGAGAAGAAGTTCAAGGCGGTGCAGACCGGCGGACCCTCCGGCGGCTGCCTGCCCGAGTCGCTCCTCGACATGCCCGTGGATTTCGACAGCCTCACCGAGGCCGGCTCGATGATGGGCTCGGGCGGGATGATCGTCATGGACGAGTCCACCTGCATGGTAGACGTTGCCCGCTACTTCATCAGCTTCCTCACCGAGGAGTCCTGCGGCAAGTGTGTGCCCTGCCGCGAGGGGCTGCGCACCAGCCTCGAGACCCTCGATCGCATCACGCAGGGGAAGGGCCGGCCGGAGGACCTGGGGCTGCTGGAAGAGATCGGTGAGGTGATGCAGGACTGCTGCCTCTGCGCCCTCGGCACCTCGGCGCCCAACCCCGTGCTCTCCACCCTGCGCTACTTCCGCGAGGAGTACCAGTCCCACATCGCCGAGCGCTCCTGCCCGGCTGGGCTGTGCAAGGATCTCATCGAGTACACGATCGACTCGACGAGGTGCGACGGCTGCCACGCGTGCGTGAAGGCCTGCTCGACGCTGGCGATAGCCGGGCAGACCAAGGAGCTCCACACCCTGGAGGGCATCAAGTGCATCAAGTGCGGGGCATGCATCGAGGTGTGCCCGCATGATGCCATCCTCAAGGTGCCGCGGAGGGCCGCATGAGAACCATCAAGCTACAGATCGACGGCATCGCGACCGAGGCCGAGGACAGGACGCCCCTTTTGGCGATCGCGCAGAAGCTCGGGATCAGCATTCCCACGCTCTGCTACCACCCCATCGTCGAGGCCTACGGCGTCTGCCGCATCTGCACCGTGGAGGTGCGGCACGGCCGGCGGGTGCGCATGGTGACGGCGTGCAACTACCCGGCCACCGACGGCATCGAGGTGCTCACCAGCTCGCCGCGGGTGCGCCGCGACCGCCGCATGATTCTCGAGTGGCTGCTGGCGCGCTGCGGCCATGTCAAGGTCCTGGAGGATCTGTGGGGCGAGTACGGCGGCGGCGAGGAGCCCCGCTTCGGTCGCGGCGATGACGACTGCATCCTCTGCGGCCTGTGCGTGCGAGTGTGCCAGGACGTCGTGGGGGCCAACGTGCTGGACTTCTTCGGCCGCGGTACCACCCGCGAGGTGTCCACCGCGTTTGGCGAGACCGACCCCCGCTGCATCGCCTGCGGCGCCTGCGCGTACGTCTGCCCCACCGGCGCCATCCAGATCGAGAACGATCAAGAGCTCGTCCGGCAAGCCCTCCACCTCGGACCGCTGACGCCCATCTCGATCCCGTTCATGCAGGCGGTGCCCCACCAGCCGGTGATCGACGCCGACTCGTGCATCCACTTCAAGACGGGGGGCTGCAAGGTCTGCGAGAAGGTGTGCGAGGTCAAGGCCATCGACCACGCCCAGCAGGACCGCGTGGAGGAGCTGGAGGTGGGCGCGGTGATCCTGGCCACAGGCTTTGCGCCGTTCGACCCCACGCCGGTCCACCCGTACGGCTACGGCAAGTACAGCAATGTCATCACCGGCCCCGAGTTCGAGCGCATGAACAACGCCGGTGGCCCCACCGGTGGCCGCATCGTGCTCGCCAACGGCCGCGAGCCCACAAGCGTGGGAATCCTCCACTGCGTCGGCAGCCGCGACGAGCACTTCAACAGGTATTGCTCGCGCGTGTGCTGCATGTACGCGCTGAAGTTCGCCCACCTCATCAAGGAGAAGACCGGCGCCGAGGTCTACAACTTCTACATCGACATGCGCTGCGCCGGCAAGGGCTACGAGGAGTTCTACCACCGCTTGCTCGAAGAGGACGTGCGCTTCGTGCGCGGGCGAGCCGCCTCGGTGTCGGACTTCCCGTTGAACGAGAGGGAGGTCGGCAAGCTGGTAATCCGCGTAGAGGACACGCTGATTGGCCAGGTGCGTCGCATCCCGGTGGACATGGTGGTCCTGTGCACCGCGCTGCAGCCGCAGGTCGACGCCGCCGAGGTGGCACGGATGTTCAACATCTCGTGTGCGGGTGGGTTCTTCATGGAGCGCCACCCGAAGCTCGCACCGGTGTCCACGCCGACCGACGGGATCTTCATCGCCGGCTGCTGCCAGGGGCCCAAGGACATCCCCGACACGGTGGCCCAGGCCTCCGGCGCGGCGGCGCAGTCCATGGTCCTGATGAGCCGCGGTGAGATCGAGGTGGAGGCAGCGACGAGCTGGGTGGACGAGGCAAAGTGCGCCGGCTGCCGGATCTGCAACACGCTGTGCTCAATGTCCGCCATCACCTTCGACGAGGACAAGAAGGTGTCGTCGATCAACGACGTGCTCTGCAAGGGGTGCGGGACGTGCGCGGCGGCGTGTCCGTCGGCGGCGATCGTCGCCCGCCACTTCACTGACGAGCAGGTCTTCGCCGAGATCGAGGGGGTGCTTTATGACGTTCGAGCCTAGGATCGTGGGCATCCTGTGCAACTGGTGCTCGTACACCGGCGCCGACCTCGCCGGAACGGCACGCATGAAGTACGCCCCGAATGTGCGGGTGGTGCGGGTGATGTGCTCGGGCCGGGTGGACCCCACGTTCATCGTCAAGGCCTTCGCCCGCGGCGCCGACGGCGTGCTGGTGGCCGGCTGCCACCCTGGGGACTGCCACTACATCGACGGCAACTACAAGACCATGAGGCGGATGCCGCTCCTCCGCGCTTTCCTCGAGGACTACGGCATCGACCCCCGCCGCTTCCGCCTCGAATGGATCTCCGCTGCCGAGGGGGATCGCTTTGCCACCGTGGTGAATGAGATGACCAACGCGATACGGGCGCTGGGACCTTGCCGGCTGGGGCAGGAGGGATATCCGGCCCCACAACCGGCGGACGAAGCGGTCGGCGGGCCGGCACCTGCGCCCGCGTGCGGGTAGGGAGACGCCATGGGCAAGTTCAAGCTCGCATCGTACTGGGGCGCCGCCTGCGGCGGGTGCGACACCGCGATCCTCGACGTGCACGAGGCGATCCTCGATATCGCAGCAGCGGCGGACATCGTCTTCTGGCCCATCGCCCTGGACTTCAAGTACCAGGACGTGGAGGCAATGTTTGACGGCGACATCGACGTCACCCTCTTCCACGGCGCCGTGCGCAACTCGGAGAACGAGCACGTGGCCCGCCTCCTGAGGGCGAAGAGCAAGGTCATGGTGGCGTTTGGCAGTTGTGCCCACATCGGCGGCATCCCGGGCCTGGCTAACCTCTTCAACCGCGAGGAGATCTTTCGCCGCGTCTACCACGATACGCCGTCCACGGTGAACAACGGCACCGTGCCGCAAACCCGCACGGCGGTCGCGGAGGGAGTTCTGACACTCCCCGAGTTCTACAACACCGTGCGCACCCTCGATCAGGTCGTGGCGGTGGACTACTACGTGCCCGGCTGTCCCCCCACGCCGAAGCAGATCCTGAAAGTGGTGCAGGCCATCGCGTCCGGCGACCTGCCGGCTCGTGGCGCCGTGTTGGGCGCCTCCGAGAAGACGCAGTGCGACGAGTGCCCGCGCACCAAGCACGAGAAGCGCATCACCGGCTTCCGGCGGATCGCCACCGAGCAGCCAGATCCCGACACCTGCTTCCTCGAGCAGGGGTTCCTCTGCCTGGGAATGGTGACGCGCGGCGGCTGCGACACCCGCTGCCAGCTCTCCGGCGTGGCCTGCCGCGGCTGCTATGGCCCGCCGGCTGGGGTGCTCGACCAGGGTACCAAGGCGATCGCCGCGATCGCCTCGGTGATCGAGGCCAAGGACGAGGCCGAGGTGGGGCGCATTCTCGCGCAACTGCCCGACCCGCTCCGCAGCTTGAACCGCTTTGGCATCCCGGCTTCGCTGCTGCGCAGGAGGAACCTATGACGAGGATATCCATCGACCCCATCACCCGGCTTGAAGGGCACGGCAAAATCGAGATCTTCCTCGACGAGACTGGACGCGTGGCCAACACGTACTTCCAGGTTCCCGAGCTGCGCGGCTTCGAGAAGTTCATCGAAGGCATGCCGATTGAGGAAGTGCCGCGGGTAGTCAGCCGCATCTGCGGGGTGTGCCCGGCCGCACATCACCTGGCGGCGGGCAAGGCGGTGGACGCGGTCTATCACGTTGAGCCTCCGCCGGCAGCGAAGAAGCTGCGCGAGCTCTACTACGCGGCGCACTTCGTCCACAGCCATATCGCCCACTTCTACGCGCTGGCGGCGGCCGACTTCGTGCTGGGCCCGGATTCTCCTCCGGCGCAGCGCAACATCCTTGGCGTCGTGGCCAAGGTGGGCGTCGAGGTCGGGCGCGAGGTGATCAGGCACCGTGCCATCGCTCAAGACATCCAGATCGCTGTGGGCGGCCGCTCCACACACCCGGTGTGGACGCTCCCCGGCGGCGTTTCCAAGGGGATCACCGAGGAGCAGCGAGCGGACATCGTGGAGAAGGCAAGAAGCTGCGTGGAGTTTGCGAAGTTCTCCCTGAAGCTCTTCGAGGACGTGGTCTTGAAGAACCAAGCCTACCTCGATCTCATCCTCTCGGACACCTACGAGATCGACTCGTACTACATCGGCACGGTCGATGAGGGCAACCGCGTCAACTTCTACCACGGAGACCACCGGGTGGTGGACCAGACCGGCAAGGAGACCTTCCGCTACAAGGACCATGAGTACCTGGACTACATCGCCGAGTGCGTGGAGAAGTACTCCTACCTCAAGTTCCCATACCTCAAGAAGATCGGCTGGAAGGGGCTGGTCGACGGGCCGGCCTCGGGAGTCTACCAAGCCTCACCGCTGTCCCGCCTCAACGCCGCCGAAGGCATGGCCACGCCGCTCGCTCAGGCAGAGTACGAGCGGTTCTTTTCGACCCTCGGCGGCAAGCCGGTAAAGAAGCTGCTGGCCACCCACTGGGCGCGTCTCGTCGAGCTGCTCTACGCTGCCGAGCGGCTGCACGAGCTGGCCACGGATCCCGAGGTGGCGTCGACTCAGATCCGCACCCTGCCAACGGCCACACCCACCGAGGGCGTCGGGATCGTCGAGGCGCCGCGCGGGATCCTCACCCACCACTACAAGACCGACGCACGCGGCCTCGTCACCGAGGCCAACCTGATCGTCGGCACCACCAACACCCACGCCCCACTCTCGATGGCCATCAAGCGCGCCGCGCAGAAGCTGATCGAGCCCGGCAAGGAGGTCAGCCAGGGCATCCTGAACATGGTGGAGATGGCGTTCCGGCTGTTCGACCCGTGCTTCTCGTGTGCCACCCACTACTTGCCGGGACAGATGCCGCTGGTGGTCGAGATCCGGGACAGCTCGGGAGAGCTGGTGCAGCGACTCTCACGGTGACGCCCGCAGTCAGTGACTAGGGGGGACGTGAGGACAAGGGTCATCGGCCTCGGCAATCCCATCCTCAGCGACGACGGCGTCGGCCTGCAGGTGGCGCGCGCGCTCGCCGCCCGCCTGGGCGCCAGCGATGTCGACGTGGTGGAGAGCGAGGTCGCAGGGTTCGCCTTGCTGGAGCTGCTCGACACATGGGAACGGGTGATCCTCGTGGACGCCGTCATGCTCCCCGGCATGCGGCCGGGAACCGTCGTGCGGCTGGGCCCCGAAGACCTCGCCACCTCGTTGCGCCTGCGCTCGGTCCATGAGATCGATTTGCCCACCGCGCTCGCGCTCGGCACCCGGCTGGGCTTTGCCATGCCGAAGGAGATCGTCATCATCGCCATCCAGGCCGAGGACACCCTCACCTTCGGGGAGACGCTCACCCCGCGGGTGGCCGCGGCGCTGCCCAGGGCCGTGGAGAGGATCCTGGAGGAGCTCCGTCACGGAGGCTCACGTGGCGTCGGAGAATCGCCGGCAGGCGGAGTCTTGCAGGACGCTCGCGTGTGACCACCTCGAGCATCAAGGCCCGGCTCACCAAACCCCGCGGTTGTCGACTGGGTTAGACAACATCCGCTCGTGGCCAGGAAGAAGATGCCGACGTAGCCTGGGCGACGGCGGGGCGCTCGACCCTCACATCATGGTGCAACGGGTGCCGCCGCTTGGAACGCCGAGGCGGGGCCGGCGATCGGCAAGGTCACCGTGAAGCGCATCCACTGACCTTCCGCCGACTCCGCCTGGATGTCGCCACCGTGCTTGCCGATGATCTCCTTCGTGATGAAGAGCCCGAGGCCGGTCCCTCTGCGAGCCAAGACCTCGTCCCCGCCGAAACGGACGAATTTCTGGAACAGCCTGGCGAGCTTGTCGCTCGACACCCCGTCGCCCTCGTTCCAGACCTCCAGCCGATAGGCGCCGGGCAACTGCACCAGGTCCAGCCTTATTGTGCCGCCTTCCCGTCCGTACTTCAGCGCGTTGTCAATGACGAGAGGGGGTCGCGAGAGCTGGTCGCGGAGGGTGTTGCGAAGCTCCACCCGGCTTGGGGAAAAGGATCAACGCAAAGACTCAAAGGTGCAAGGAAGGACTCAAGGCGCACAGCGTGCTGGAACGGCGCGGCACCCCCCGCGCTATCGGGCCGCGGGCTGCGCCCGCGGCGGTCGCGCTCCCCCACTCCCGCTGCCTCCCTCTCTGCGCCTTTGCGCCTTTGCGTTGAGCTTCTTCTTGTCGGCGTTGCTGCAACCCGTCCTTGGCCTCAAGCGGCCCCAACGGCAAACTTGACGCAACTGCAACGAGTTTTCCTCTCAAGGACCCTAGGAACCTCGCTTCAAGAACGGGGCTGCCGCTGACCGGGTCGGAGGTGTTTTCCTGATCTCGGGATGGTGGTCTCGCATCTCGGCAGTACGCTACCCTTTGGGCGTCGTCCGCCATCCATGCAGCGGCGGCACCGGGGAGGGATCATGTGCCAACGAGGTGCATCGCGTTCAGGTGCTCTCCTGCTCCTTGCGGTCGGTTTCGGCGCCGGGCAATTGGCCCCGCATGTGCTGGCGCCGGCGATCCGACACGAGACGCGTGGAACCGCGACGGACCCGGCGGCACGCGCCGGCGCCGCGATGCTCACACCGTTGCCGTTGCCTTCCGGCCTAGCCGAGGAGGAGCGCCGTGATATCGCCGTTTTCCGCAACGCTTCGGCGTCCGTGGCGTATATCACGACGGTGGCTCTGCGCCGGGACTTCTTTTCGCTGGACGTGCTCGAGATCCCCCAAGGGAGCGGGTCTGGCTTCGTCTGGGATCGCCGCGGGCATGTGGTGACCAATTTCCATGTAATCGGCGAAGGAAACGCGGTCCGGGTCACGCTCGGCGATCAGTCCGAGTGGGAGGCCGAGATCATTGGGGTCGCTCCTGACAAGGATCTGGCCGTGCTCAAGGTCGAGGCTGGCGCCCAGCATCTCTCGCCCCTGCCGATCGGGGCCTCCGCCAACCTCGCCGTCGGCCAGCGGGTGCTCGCCATCGGCAACCCCTTTGGCCTCGACCACACGCTCACTATCGGCGTGGTCAGCGCCCTCGGGCGCGAGCTGAAGTCGCCCAGTGGCCGGATGATCCGCGATGTCATCCAGACCGACGCCGCGATCAACCCCGGAAATTCGGGGGGACCGCTTCTGGACTCCACTGGCCAGCTCATCGGCGTCAATACCGCCATCTACTCGCCGAGCGGAGCGAGCGCCGGGATCGGGTTCGCCGTGCCGGTGGACACCGTGCGCCGGCTGGTGCCCCAACTCATCGAGCATGGCGAGCCGATCCAACCCGGAATTGGCATCGTGCCCCTCGCCGACCACTGGACGACGCGCCTGCAAGTTGATGGCGTGGTCATTCGCGACGTCACCCCGGGAAGCCCCGCCGACCGTGCAAGTCTCGAGGGTCTGCGCACAACGCGTTCAGGCCGCCTCCTGCTCGGCGATCGCATCGTCGCCGCCGACGGCAAGCGCGTTCGCAATGTCGATGACCTTCTCCATGCCTTCGAGGCGCAGGGAGTCGGCGGCAGAGTCAGGTTGACCGTGGTTCGGGACGAGGAGGAGCGCATCGTGACCGTACCCCTCGTGGCGGTGGAGTAGGCTCATGTGGCACGCCTCAACAGTGTTTTTCGCCAGCCTACTCGCCCTCCAGAGCGCCCAGACGCCAGTCTTGCCACAACCCGGCCTCCTCGCCGAGACCGTCGCCTGCCAGAGCGACCAATCGCAGACCTATGCGCTCTACCTGCCGAGCCGCTACCGACCGGACCGCCGCTGGCCGGCCCTGCTCGTCTTCGACCCCGGCGGCCGCGGCCCCCTCGCCGCTCGACGCTTCCAGGAACCGGCCGAAAGCTACGGCTGGGTCGTGCTCGCCTCCAACAACACCCGCTCCGGTGGCACGATGGAGCCGAATGTCAAGGCCGTGGCCGCGATGTGGAGCGAGCTCCAGAGCCGCTACTCGATCGACCCGGCGCGCGTCTACGCCGCCGGCTTCTCCGCCGGCGCGATGCTCGCCTGGCTGGTCGGCAAGCAGCCGGGCGTGCTTGCCGGAGTGATCGCCTCCGGCGGCCGCATGATCGCTGAGTACTTCGCCAACCAGATCGACTACGCGAGCTTTGGTGCGGCCGGAATACATGACTTCAACCTCCCGAGCATGAGAAAGGTCGACGAGCTGCTCGCCAAGAAAGGCGCCGCGCATCGCCTCGAGATCTTCGAGGGCGCACACGAGTGGCTGCCCCCCGAGCTCGCCCGCGCCGCGATCGAGTGGCACGAGCTGCAGGCGATCCGGCGCGGTCTGCGTTCGGACGACGGCGAGCTGGTGGCCCGCCTGTTCGCCGATGACCTCGCCCGCGCCCGCGAGCTCGAGGCCGCGGGCCGGCCGCTCCTCGTCAAACGCCGCCTCGAGGCGATCGCGAGCACCTTCGAGGGCCTAGCCGACGTCGCCCCGATGGCGGCGGAGGCGGCGCGCCTCCAGCGCAGCCCGGCGGTCACGGCAGCACTCGCCGAAGAGGAGAAGTGGCAGGAATTCGAGGCGTCCTACATCCGCCAACTGGATGACGCGCTCACCCGCCTCCATCGCGCCGAGCTTCCTCCACCGCCGGCCAGGCTGGCCCGCGAGGTGCGGCTCAAAGAGCTCGAGGAGCGAGCCACGCGCGGCGGTGAGGAAGGCGCCACGGCCAAGCGCATGCTGGAGACGATCTGGGGCCACCTGTCGCTGATCTCCGTCCCCCAGCTTCTCGGCAGCGGGGAGTACGCGCGGGCGGCGATCGCCCTCACCGTCGCAGTTGAGCTCAGACCCCACAACAGCACCCTCTGGTACAACCTGGCCTGCACCCAGGCCCGCACTGGAAGCAAGGCAAAGGCGCTGGATGCGCTTGCCCGTGCCGTCGCCGAGGGGTTCGCCGATCTCGCCCTCCTCGAGCGGGACCAAGACCTCGACGCACTGCGCGGCCGCGCCGAGTTCAAGGCACTTCTCACCCGCCTGGCAACCCAGCCGCCGGCCCAGCCGAGGTAGGTCACAGCGGCGAGGCTCAGAAGATGACCGAGAGACTGGTGAGCACCTCGGCGCAGTCGTCGCTGCCGATGAGCGCTCGCGCCGCCCCTCGCGGGCGGGCCCAGGCAAGCAGCACCCAGGTGGAAAGATTGGGACGTGGGGCGTAGTCGAGCACGACCATGATCTCGTCCGAAAAGTCCTTGCTCACGCCCGGCGGGAGGCCGCCGAGCGCGCTGCCGGTGTCGAGCCGGGTGCGGAGCAGGAAGAGGCGCAGCCGCGTCGTCTCGCCGGGTGCAAGGCCGCCCTCGAGCATGATCACGCGCTCGTCCTGATTGAAGAGAAACTGGGAGCCGATGATGTCGCCGATGTAGTAGCGATTCCAGTCGTTCCAGCGGTAGTTCCAGCGGCTGTACTGCTCCCATTCCCGGGTCCCGGGATCGTCGCCCGAGAAGGCCAGGTACGAGCCTTTCACGTAGGTGTCCCGCCCGGCTGGTAGCTCCCAGGTAACGTCGAGATGAAAGGCCTCGCCGGCAAGATCGACCCGCGAGACCGCGTTCTCACCCCCAACCTGATCGAGCGCGCCCGACTCCCTGCCGTACTCCCCGGCCAGCGTGACAGGACCGAGCTTCAACGCGCCTCGGACCGCCGTGATGGCGCCATCGTTGCCCACCTCGGCGTGGTCGTTGCGCCGGAAATGGCCCATCGCCGCCGACCAGCGCTCGCTCTGCCAGGCCAGGTCGAGTCCAGCCAGGGAGCCCTCCTGCGGTTCGCACCACTCGCACGGTGCCGGAAACGAGTCATCAAGACGGGCAAGCAGCGCCGTCGCGTGGAAGGGGCCAGCACTGTAATCGGCGCGCAGGGCGTCGAAGAACGAGAGCGGTATTGACCACAGGGTCGCCTTGGTCTCAAAGTAGCCGTCACCGATGATGAACCCGTCGCCGATTTGCAGGTCTTGCCGGCCGAGGGTGAGCGAGAGGCCGCTGCCGCCGATATCGGTGACGCCGAGCTCGGCGCGGTCGACGATCAGCTCGCGGGAGTCATCGAGCCCGTAGTAGTCCCGGCCCAGCGTAGCCATGCCGTGGATGCCGAGAAGCGCCCTGAAGTGGGCGCCGAGGGCGAGCTCGCCCCGCAGGTTGGCCATCGACTCCAGCCAAAAGTAGTCACCGTGGCCACCGCCCCCTGGCTGCCCGGCGGCGCCGAAGTAGGCGTGCGAGACCGCGAAGTAAGTCGCCGTGAAACCGCCAAACAGCCTGAAAGAGGCTGGCTTGATTTCCTCGCCTAGCCCGGTCGACGGGATCGTGAGCGCGCACCAGAGGATCAGCGGCAGTGCGCTTGCAGGTCTCATCCTCACCCTCCTGCTCCAAGCTCCCCGGGGGCGTCCCAAGGCGAGGCCGGAAGAGGCGCCGCGTCCGCACGCCCGCGGCAGGAGTGGAAGCTCCGGCAATCTTACGCCATCGTCCCCAGAGGCCCGTCGCCGCCCCTCTCGCGCCGCGCCGAAGGGCGCTACAATCGGGCCGGGACAGGAATTCTTGCCGTGGAAGATGGCGCTCGCATCGGACCGTACGAGATCGTGGGGCTGCTCGCAACTGGCGGCATGGGCCAAGTCTACCGCGCCCGCGATACTCGCCTCGGTCGCGAGGTGGCGGTCAAGATGCTGCCGCCTGCCCTCGCGGCCGACGACGACCGGCTGCGCCGCTTCGAGCAGGAGGCCCGGGCGACGGGCCTGCTGAACCACCCGAACATCCTCGCCATCTATGACATCGGTTCTCACCTCGGGTCGTCCTACGTGGTTTCCGAGCTGCTCGAAGGGCAGACGCTGCGCGAGCGGCTGGCGGAATCGCCGCTGACCCCGCGCAAGGCGGTCGACCTCGGCATCCAGATCGCGCACGGGCTTGATGCCGCTCATGCCAAGGGGATCGTCCACCGCGATCTCAAGCCCGAGAACCTCTTCCTCACCCGCGATGGGCAGGTGAAAATCCTGGATTTCGGTCTCGCCAAGCTCACCGTCTCGGCCCAACCGGTGCTGCCGCCCGAGGCCTTGACGCCCCACACCACCGAGGCTGGAATGGTGATGGGCACCGCCGGCTACATGTCACCGGAGCAGGTGCGCGGGCAGGCGGTCGACCACCGGTCGGACATCTTCGCCCTTGGCTCCATCCTCTACGAGATGGTGACCGCCTGCCGGGCCTTCGCCGCCGACACGCCCGTCGAGACGATGAATGCGATCCTCAAGGACGAGCCGCTTGCGCTCGCCGACGCCCGCGGCGCGATCCCCTCCTCGCTCGAGCGGATCATCAGGCGCTGCCTGGAAAAGCGGCCGGAAGAGCGCTTCCAGTCCGCCCGCGACCTCGGCTTCGCCCTCGAGGCGGTCACCGATCTCGCGTTGCCCACGCCGGGCTCGGCGATGCGGCGCCGTCTGCTCCGTCAACCCTACCGCCGGCTGGCGTTGGCGCTGCTGCTCCTCGCCGCCGGCGCGGCGGCGGGAGTTCTGCTCGGCGGCACCGGACTCACCACGGCGCCGGCCTACACCCGGCTCACCTACCGCCGCGGGATGGTCGCAGCGGCCCGGTTTGCCAGTGACGGCGCCACCGTCGTGTTCAGCGCCGCGTGGGACGGCGCCCCGGCCCAGCTCTTCCTCAAGCGGCCGGAAAGCCAGGACGCGCTCCCGCTGGACCTGCCCAGCGCCAATGTGCTGTCGATCTCGCGCGGCGGCGAGATGGCGGTCCTGCTGCAGCCCCAGGTGGCCCACTACGGCGTGTGGAAGGGGACGCTGGCGCGGGTCCCACTCAGCGGCGGGGCGCCCCGCGAGATCCTGGCCGGCGTCCAGGAGGCCGACTGGGCGCCGGGAGGAACCACGCTCGCCGTCGTCCGCGAGTCGCTCGGCCGCACCCGCCTTGAGTACCCCCCCGGCAACCTGCTCTACGAGACCACCGGCCACATCAGCTTTCCCCGCTTCTCTCGTTCCTCCGAGCTGCTCGCGTTCGTCGACCATCCGCTCACGGGCGATGACCGCGGCGCGATTGCCGTCTGCGACCCCAAGGAGAAGAAGGTCAAACTGCTTTCGAAGGGATGGGAGAGCGTGCAGGGCCTCGCCTGGGGACCCTCCGGCAAGGAGATCTGGTTCACCGCCACCGGTGGCGGCCTTCAGCGCTCGCTCTACGGCGTCACCCTGGGCGCGAGACAACGGCTGATCGCTCGGGCGCCGGGACCATTGCTCCTGCGGGACGTCTCCCCCTCCGGCCAGGTGCTGCTCAGTCGCGACGACGTGCGCTGGGGCATCCTCGGGCTGCCGCCCGGGGCGGCCCGCGAGCGTGACCTTTCGTGGCTCGAGTTCTCCTTTGCGCGCGATCTCTCTCCCGATGGCCGCTGGCTCCTTTTCGAGGAGCAGAGCGCCAGCGTCGGACCCAACTACGCGGTGTGCCTGCGCGGGATGGACGGTTCGCCGCCGGTGCGGCTGGGCGACGGTCGGGCCTTCGGCCTGTCCCCTGACGGCAAGTGGGTGCTCACCTCGCTGCCCACCGCCCCGACCCGCATCGTGCTGCTTCCAACCGGTGCGGGTGAGTCGCGGACGATCGAGCCGGGCGGCCTCTCGGTCGAGTGGGCGGCGTGGTTTCCCGATGGCCGTCGCATTCTGCTCCTCGCCAGCCACTGGGGAAGCCGGCGGCGCCTGTGGACGCTGGGCGTCGACGCGGGATCGCCGCAGCCGATCACTCCGGATGGAGTCGATGCCGGAATGCGCGCTGGCGTGTGCATCTCGCCCGACGGGAAGACGGTCGCGGCCCACGGCCCCGGCGACAAGGCTTGGCTCTATCCAGTCGAAGGCGGCCAGCCCAGCTTGCTCCCCGGCATCACCGGGGATGACGTCTGCCTTCGCTATTCGGTCGACGGACTCTACCTTTTCGTCGCCTCGCGTTCGGGCCTCGCGACCCGCCTGCTCCGGGTCGAGCTCGCCACCGGGCGCCGCGAGGTCTGGCGCGACCTTGTTCCTGTCGACCCTGCCGGCATTCGCTCCATCGGCAGCATCCAGGCAACTCCCGACGGCGCCGCTTACGCCTACACCTATTCACGCATCCTCTCCGAGCTCTATCTCGCCGAGGGCCTCTTCTAGATCCGGCAGTAAGCAGGCTGCGCCACCGCCGTAAGCGGTGGTGACGAGCTCGGCACAGGAGTAGCATGGGCCGGCTCGCCGCTTGCCACCCGGGCGGGCCAGGAGGAGAACATGCCCCCCAAGACCCTCGGCCTCGTGCTGGCCACCCTCGCCAGCGCGACTCTCGCCACCGCCCAGCTCTCACCGCAGTTCAAGGAGTGGCCGAACGGCCCGGTCAGCCTTTTGTTCACCAAGGGCGAACGCAAGGCGTATGACAAACTTGCCACCGACCTCGAGGCGCAGAAGTTCATCGATCTCTTCTGGGCCCGCCGCGATCCCGACCTCTCGACCGCCGTCAACGAGCTGAAGATTGACTTCGAGTCCCGGGCGGCCGCGGCCGAGCGCCAGTTCGCCTACCGCGACACCCCCGGCTACCTCACTGACCGCGGCCGGACGCTGATCCTGCTCGGCCCGCCGCGCGAGGCGGGCGACCTTCCCGTCAACCCCGGCCAGGGGGCGGTGGAGAACCGCAGCTCGATGGACAAGGGCACGCCCCAGATCTGGGTCTACACCCGCGACCAGCTCCCCGGCAAGATCCGCGGCGAGGAGGTGATCTTCTACTTCCTCGAAAGCCGCCGCGGCGCCGGCGACTTCCAGCTTCCGCCCGGCGATCAGCGCAATGCCGAGGCGCTGCGGTTGCTGAAGGCGGCGCCCGAGCGCCTGCTCGTCCACCCGGACCTGCAGGAAGTGCCGAAAGCCGGAGTGCTCGCCGGCGCCCGCGACGCCACGCCGGCCGAGCTGGCCACTCTCGCGATCGAGCCGCGGCCATGGCCGGAAGGCGCGGCGGCATTTGTGGCCTCCGGCTGGCTGTCGGAGGCGCTCCACCCTCTGTGGGTGAGCGTGCAGCTCCCCGAGTCGGCGCCAGTCGCCACTCAGGTGGTTGGCCGCGTCAGCCGCGCCGACACCGGCGCCGAGGTCGGCACCTTCGCCCGCTCGGTCGCGCCACTGCCTTGCGGCGGCGGCCGCTCGTACGAGCTCGCCTTCGCCCTCGAGCCGGGCGAGTGGAAGATCGAGCTCGCCCTGCTCGGCGAGGGGAACCCGCTTGCCGTGACCTCAGTACAGGCCTGGGCCGAGACCAGCCCCGGCGCTGGAACCTACCTGTCCCAGCTTTACTGGGGCGTCGAGATCCGCAAGGACGAGTCGTACCGGCCCGGCGACCCCTTCACCATCGGCGGCTGGCATGCCACTCCCCGGGCGAGCAACCGGTACGCCAAGGACGAGTCGCTCTCGTACTTCTGCTTCGTCCTTCGGCCCGCGCTCGATGCGCAGCAGCAGCCGCAGGCGGAGGTCTCGCTCGGGCTCTATCGCGGCAAGCAGAAGCTGAGCGAGGGCTCGCCGGCGCCGACACGGCTCTCCCGCGTCGCCGGGGATCTCTGGATGGTCGGCGCGGCGATGCCGCTCGCGGCGTTCAACAAGCCGGGCGATCTCCGCCTCGAGATCACAGTTCGCGACCCGCGCGCCGACGTCTCCCGCACGACGAGGATCCCGCTCGTGATGACGACCGCACCGGCGCCGGCCGCACCATAGCCGGAGCCGCGACAGCGGCGGGGGAACCCTGTACTGCCGCGAGTCGGCTGGCGACCGATCAGGCGGCGCCTACGAGCCGAACACCACCCGGCGGCCGTCGATCCGCCACGGGCGGGTGAGCAGGAGGCGAAGGGCGGCGGCGTAGGCGATGTGCTCCTGCTCGAGGATGCGCTCGGCGAGCGTCGCGGGCGTGTCGGCGTCGAGCA